>CAKOLW010000003.1 GCA_934096405.1 uncultured Bacilli bacterium | reverse complement strand
AGTAGGTATAGGTAAATCTCCAAATTGAGAATTATAAGTTAGTATTTTAAATTTATCATTCAATTTACCACCATTAGATTCATAAAAAACTGTTACATTAAATTTATCGCTAAGTATCCATGGGTCTTTATAAGTACCACTTCCACTTACTTCAATTCCTTTTCTAACATTTAATGTTGATCTAACACGACTAGAAGTAGTACTATTAATATCTTCAACAAGATTAGTAGATTTAACATTTCTAATTACATTATCATCCAATACAAAATATGGATTATCATTATATAAATAACTTTTAAGCTCAGAATATGAAAGAATACCTATATTATTAAAAATACTAGATTTACATTCTTTTTCATTACAATTAAATTTATCTGTACTTTGAAAGTAAAAATCTTTCATATCAAAAGTATTATAAAGATTATCTAATACATTCTTTAAGTTATCTTTAGTAGTTAAATAATCAATTTTAATACTTCTACTGACGCCGAAAAAGGTACTAATACTAAGCAAAATACATACTAATAAGATAATTATAGTTTTCTTCATAACAAGCCTCCATATGATAATTAAAATATACCATAAAACTGGCTTTAAAACAATAAAATGTAGAAAAAATATTATTTTTCTACATTAACACAAGTAAACTTTATATCATAACTATAAAATATAAATTTTTTATTAACTACAATATCACCAGCACATACCTTATTATTAATTTTTAATTCTTTTAAATAATCTTTTTCTTCTAATTCCTCCGTAGTTATTTTAAAAGGATATACCTTTATATTATTATCATTTATATATTCCTTAGTAGCCTTTTTAACTTCATTCTTTAAAGAAATATATTTTATTTCCTCTTTCTTAGTAATACCTATATATCCAATACCTAAAACTAATAAAGCAATTAATAAGCCCCATACTATAAATATTCTCTTATTCATTAATCATCTTTTCTTTCTTCATAACCTTTAGTTTCATATTTTTTGCATTTTAAATAAGGTTTATAAATTGTTTCTTCATTTTCTACATAAACAGCAACATAACCAGAACAATCTCTATTCTTATCATCTTTTAGATCACCTAAATAGCCATTATCTTCTAACTGACTTACTCTTATATTTAAAGTATCTAATCCAAGTTCATTATTATAAAAATCTTTAATATAATTTTTAGTACTTTCAACCATCTTTTCTTCTAAATCTGTATAACTAAATTTTTTTACATCAGTTTTATTATCTTTTTTATCATCATTTTTAGTTATATTTGAAGGATAAAATTGCCAATTTTCGTCAACTAATCCAAATCTTCTTAATCCCCAAAAACTAAATAATAAACAAACTGCAAATATTAATATAAATACTAAAGCTTCTACAATACCCCATCCATTTTTATTTAACATAACTTTACCTCCCTTAGGTTAATTCTATCACATAAATTTATTTTTTACAATTAGGACAGAACTTTTCGCCTTTCTTTTCTACAAGTAAGTTTCCACACTCTGGACATATTTCTCCAGTAGGTTTATCCCAAAAGGCGTTTTTACATTTTGGATAATTACTACATCCATAAAAATCTTTACCTCTTTTAGTCTTTTTAACAACTATATCTCCATCACATAAAGGACACTTACAAACAACACTTACTTCTTTTTCTACTTTAGGTACATACTTACATTCAGGATAACCAGAACATGCCACAAATTTACCATACTTTCCATACCTATAAACAAGTGGTTTACCACACTCTGGACATATTTCTCCAGTCTCTTCTGGGACTTCCTTTTCCATTTTTTTAAAAGCAGTTTCTAAAAGTGGTTCAAAATCCTTATAAAATTTATCTATTAAATCATACCAAACCATTTTACCTTCGGCAACATAGTCTAAATCAGTTTCCATATCACTAGTATATTTAACATTTATAATACTTGAAAAGAACTCTTGTAGTTTATCAGTAACTTGAATACCAACTGTAGTAGGTTCAAACTTCTTATCAACAACACTTATATACTTTCTTTCTTTTAATACTTCAATTATTTTAACATAAGTACTAGGTCTACCTATTCCTAAACTTTCTAATTCTTTAATTAATTTATCTTCTGTAAATCTAGCAGGTGGTTCAGTAAAGTGACTTGTTTTATGAATATCTTTACTTACTAATATATTTGATTTATAAGAACTAAAGTCAGGTAATACTTTATCTTCTGATTTTTCAAACTCTTTATAAATCTTTAAATATCCATCAAATACTCCAACTTGCCCACTAGCTGTGAATTTATAATCATTATTATCTAATGTAACTGTAGTCGCAAGTACTTTAGCATCTGCCATTAAACTAGATAATGCTCTTATATAAATTAAATTATATAATTTGTATTCATCACTAGTTAAATGAAGCTTCATACTTTCTGGTGTTCTATTTAAACTAGTAGGTCTTATACCTTCATGAGCATCTTGTACATTTTCTTTATTTTTAGTAACTTTTACATTTCCTACATATTGTTTACCATAATTATTAGTAATAAATTTCTTAGCATCACTTACAAACACATCACTTAATCTTGTACTATCAGTTCTCATATATGAAATTAAACCGACAGTTTCATTACCAACATTTTTACCTTCATATAATCCTTGCGCTAATCTCATAGTTTTAGATGCACTAAAGCCTAATTTAATACTTGCCATTTGTGTTAAAGTACTTGTAGTAAATACAGGTTTACTTTTCTTAGATTTTTCTTTACTTTCTACACTTTCTATTGTAAATGCATTAGATAAAGAATTTAATATATTATCTGCTTCAACATTTGATTTAATCTCAATCTTTTTATCTTTATATTTAGATAAACTTGCTTCAAAATCATTAAATTCTGCTTCTATAGTAAAATACTCTTCACTATTAAAAGCCTCAATTTCTCTTTCTCTATCTACAATTAATTTTAAAGCAACACTTTGAACACGCCCAGCACTTTTTCCTTCAGTCTTATTTTGCATAAGTTTACTTAATCTGAATCCAATAATCCTATCTAATATTCTTCTTGCTTCTTGACTGTGTACTAAATCCATATCGATATCTCTTGGTTCTTTAAACGCCTCTTTAATAGCATTTTCTGTTATTTCATTAAACACTACTCTACCATAGTTTTTATCAATACCTAAAGTATCCTTTAAATGCCAACTTATTGCTTCTCCCTCACGGTCAGGGTCGGTTGCTAGTATAACATAATCACTATTACTTATTTCTTTTTTTAGTTCTTTTACTAATTTACTTTTTCCAGTAATAACTTTATAACTAGGTTTATAATGATTTTCCAAATCTATTCCTAATCCATATTTACCAGTTGTAGTCAAATCTCTAATATGTCCCTTACTAGAAGTAACTTTATAATCTTTTCCTAAATATTTTTCAATAGTCTTGCTCTTACTAGGGCTTTCTACTATTACTAAATTTTTCATATATATTCTCCTTCATTTAATTTAATGCTTTAGTTCTCTCACTAACTAAAATAAAAGAAAAAAAACTCTTTGTCAATACTTATCATATAATTTTACTAACTATTGTAAAGTTATATGACTCATATTAGAGTTTTTATTTTAACATGTAGACCCTTCTTCATCAACAACATATGGATCATCAGCAGTTCCTGTTCCTGTTACTTTGACACAAGAAGATAGGGAAATGACCGGAACAACTCCAAATTCTTCACCACTAATAGAATTAAAGCTGCCGATGTCAGCATCAAATTCAATGGATGCTGGTGGTAAATTTGCACCCATGAATACTAGTTGACTATTAGTTCCAGGCGATAATGAATAAAAAGGGTGATATCTCCATTTTCCATCTCTGTTAGATATATGCCATGGGTACGGGTCATCTGATTTTTCGCTACCATTGTAGCCACCTGCAAATGCCATTTCGTCTCCCGTCATTAAAGCAATTGGATATTTTAATTGTCCATTTCCTCCGCCTTCTGTACTTGCACTAAATTTATCTGCAACAGCCTGTGTGCTTTCAATTAATTCATTGTTTGTATCTACACCACATTTATATGATGGTGCTCCCGTGCCTATTCTTTGAGCAGATGCATATATAAATTTACTAGATGTGGAATATTTATTATTTGGAACACTTCTATCATTACAATATATTGCAGTTTTGTTTATATATTTATCATAATTTGTTAATAGATTATTTTGATACCATGTATCAATATATGTTTTTACTGTACTATCATTTCTATTTGTTCTATTATTTTCTAATGAACCACTTGTTCCATACATATAGCCTACATACATAGGATCACTATTATTTATATTATATTCAGAAGTAGATATAACACTTCTATTGTTTACATTCATTTTAGTACCAAAATATAAAAGTCTTATGCTTTCGTCTTCATTAGTACGAATTATTCTCCAATATATGTCATCGCCTATATTCCAAGCAGAGTAACAAGCTATACCACCAGCAGCATAGCATTCATTAAGACTATTGCCCTCACAACGAAAAGAATTATAACAATTAGTTGACATAAACCTGTCTGTTTCATACTTGCCAAATTTAATCCAATTATTTGTTGTATTTCCAGAATAATAGTATACATAACTACCATCTTCTGTTTTATTTGTTTTATATATTGTTCCTGTTGTGTTTTCAATATTAACATTTATAAAATCTGTTCTTTCACTTATTGTTGGGTTATCTCTTAGTATTGCCTGAGTTAAAAAAGTTGAATTTTTTGTGCCTTTAGTAATATAAATCTTACCTGTTATAGTTTTACCCATATCTTCATATTGGTTTCTATCTTCTTCTTTAAACTTTACTTCTATTGTATATTCTTGTGTCGTTTTCCCTGATATTGTTGTACTATATGTTAGTATTGTATCTTCTGTTGTTTCTGATTTTGGTAATACTTCATAATCTGCCATATTGTGTCCATTATTTGTACTTGTTATTTTATATACTAAGTTATCTGATACAAATGTATTTACTAAATCTTGTATTACTATATTGTATTTATATTCTGTCTTAGATTTATTTTCTATACTAAATGTTTTTGTTATACTCCATCCTGGTTCTATATCTATTCCTTCTATTTTCTCTCCATTATTAAATATTACTCTTAAATCTCCTGTATTTAATGTAACATCTTTTTTATCTCCTTCTATCTCTGTTATAAAGTATGCTAGTGTTACTCCTATAACTATTAATAGTGATAAACATATTCCATAAATTAAATACTTCTTTTCTTTCATTGTCTTTCCTCCATTTTTAGAGCACTAAAAAACTCATAGACTGGTGCCCATGAATTTAATATAACGAAAAAACTATGGGAGTTAGTTAATAATACTGACCCCCCCATAACAAACTATTGTTTTATTATGAAAGAAATCTATTTGCCCCATAGTTTTGTGCTCCTTCTACTTTTTACTCTTTAATTCTACCAAAATATCTTATTGAGTTCAAGTATTTTGTATCAAAAAATAACAAAATAAAAACTACCAAATTAATGGTAGTCTTTAATTAACCACATATACATTCTACATAAGTATCATTTAAACATCTTAATGAGCATATGCAATTAACATTCATAGTAAATATTGAATCAGTAGCAACATATGGATAAGGACTACTAGAATCAGTATTAGCAGCTAATACTCTAAATGTACAACAACATCCATCACATTTTTCTACTCTGAATACACTTGAGCATCCTGTAGCATCTTCACTATTACAATCAGTTGTAGTTCTAGTTGTTGGCATACTCCAAGGTGTTCCATTTCCACAACAAGTATAAAGCATTATTGGTCTAGTATTACATACTACACAATTTCCGCCTCCACCTAATGCAGGTCTATCACAAGAATTTAAACAATTATCTGGACAAGCATTATTTTGAAGAACATTAATTACTTGTAGTATTTCTTGTATGCAATTATTTTGACAATCATCATTATTTGAATTTCTACATCCACATGAACCTAAATTATTATTCATAAATCCACCCCTTCTTTATTATTCACTAATAATTTATGTCATTTAATTTAATTTGTGTACATTATAAATATTATATTTATTTTTTTATTTTTTTATAGTATAATTCTAGTAGGTGAATAAAAATGGAATTAAGTTATGAATATCTAATTATATTAGGAATATTAATAATAATAAGCTTTATTATTATTAAAATTAATAAGAAAGACTTTAAAATTGAAATTAATAAACTAATACAATATTTAGGTGGAAAAGAAAACATAATAAGTGCTAATTATCATATGTCTAGACTTAAAGTAAGAGTAAAAGATACTAGTATAGTTGATAAAGACGCTATTCAAAAATTAGGGGCTAAAGGTATAGTTGAAGTTGATGATGAATTAAAGATTATTCTTGATTCTAATTCAAAAAATATTAAGAAATATATTAGTGATTTAAAATAATCGCTAATTTTTTTCTTTTTTCGACATAATTCGACAAATTTTGACAATTAAATATGGTAATATATATTTGTGAGGTGTGAAATGAATAACATAGTAAGTTTATTAATAAATGTCGTATTAATTATATTCCCAATACTTATATTTGAATATTTTACTGTATCCATGCAAAATATGAAAAAAGAAAAAGTAAATATACTATTTAATATATTTTTATATTTATCTTTTTACTTGGCTATTTTATATAAGAATTATACTTATTCAGAATATCAATTTGTTTCAATTATTATTCCTATTATAATAGCTTACATACATAATAGTAAAAAGAATGCACTATTTATGAGTATCATAATTTCAATATATTCTATATGTATTCTAAATTTTAAATGGTATATAATAATTCCATTCTTTATAATTTTATATTTATTTTATGAGTATTATAGTAGAAGAAATAAAAGTAAATTATTTTTTACTATTATATCTACTCTTCTATTAGCTATAACAATGGCATTAAATTTCTTTCATAATTATAGTTACGAAATATTAGTTTCTACAGTGTGTTCACTAATTATATATGCAATATCTATAATAGTAATAAACTTAGGTATAGAAGAAGCAAATAATGTAATTAGTTTACATACAAACTTAAAGAATTTTGAAAAAGAAAAAGATTTAAGATTATCTATATTTAAAATAACGCATGAAATAAAGAATCCCCTAGCAGTTATAAAAGGTTATTTAGATATGTTTGATATAAATGATAAAAGTAAAAGTGAAAGATATTTATCTATTATAAATAATGAATTAGTTAGAACCCTTAATTTATTAAATGATTTTTTAGAGTTTTCTAAAATAAAGATTAATAAACAAGAAACAAATTTTAATGCCTTAATGGATGAAATTAAAGATATTTTAATACCATTATTTAATGCTAAAAGAATTGAGTATTATTTTAAAATAGAGTCTAATATTATAGTTAATATAGACGCTATTAGAATGAAACAAGTTATTTTAAATATAATTAAAAATGCTATTGAAGCATGTGAAAGTGATGAAGGTATAGTTAGAACTACTATTTTTAAAGATGGGGATTTATTAGTAATAAGTGTTATAGATAACGGAGAAGGAATGGCAAAAGAAACATTAGACAAAATTACTACACCATTTGTAACTACTAAAGACTATGGTACAGGTCTTGGAGTAAGTTTAAGTAATGAAATAATAAAAGCACATAAAGGAAATTTAAGTTATTCTTCTGTATTAAAAAAAGGAACTATTTGTAAAATTGTTCTTCCAATTGAAGACTAAAATAAAGTAAAAATAAATATCATAATATATAAATAAAATTTGACATTTTGCATAAAATATAGTATATTAATATTGCATTCAACAGAAATGCACAAATATGCAAATGTTTCTCGCTTACGGGTGGTGCGAGTTAAATAAATGATCCCGAAGGAAAATATATGGAACTTCTATCATTTGATAGAAGTTTTCTTTTATAGAAATTTGATACATAGCAAACATTATATTGGTAAACATATATACTTGTGTTAAAATTATGACATTAGTTAATAAAATATTTATAGAACAAGAAAGGAAAACACAATATATGAAAATAAAAACTGACTACTTATATCACATCAAAGATGAATTCTTTGATTTAGTCAGTGATGAAACCCTTATGACTAACCACGAATATGGTAAAAAACGATCAACATATTTTACTATTAAAGATAAAAATATATTATGGTTTATACCACTTAGCAGTAAAGTTGAGAAATACAATAAAATAATTGATAAAAAAATTAAAAATATGGTTTTTGTAACACTATATGGATAAGAAAAATACTAAATCAAGACTCAGTTATATTATTTCAAAACGCATTTCCAACTTTAGAAAAATATATTGATCATGTACACACTTTAAATGGAATTCCAACGAAAATAGGTAGTGTTTTAACAAAAGAAATAACCAATAATTTTAAAAATTTACTAAAATATCATAGAAATGGTAGTAAAGTTTTCTTTGCTGATACAGATAGAATCAAGAAACTACTATTAAAAGAATTAGAAACAACAAAATAAAAAGAACAATATAATAAATTGTCCTTCCCCTTAAAAATCAGTAATAATATGGATATGGTCTTGGATAAGGCATATAACCATTATTTGGATAACCATAATAAGGTCTTGGTCTAGGTCCAACAGCCGCTACTGCAACACCACCAGTTAAAGCACCTAATAAGAATGGTCCGGCAAACGGAACAAAACGAGTATCCTTTTTATAACTAACTTTTCTAGGTATATAATTTGTATACATAAAACACCTCTTACAATAATATATGAGGTGCTTTTTAATTAGTCTGTACTTTTTAACCTAATAAATGTAAATGACGGAAAATTATTAAGCCTTAAACCAAGCTTATCTGTACCTAACCCATTAGAAACATAAATTCTAATATTACTTTTATTATAATAATCTAAATAATATTTATTACTACCTTTATACTTAATTAAATTATTATAAAAAGGTAAATTAACTTCTCCACCTAAAGAATTACCAGAAAACATAATATTAGGTTTAAAATCAAGTTCTAGAACCTTATCAAAAATATCTCCTTCATGAGTAAATACAATTGTATAATAACCATTACAATTAACTAATCCACTAACATCACTCTTACCAGAATTATAACTACCTATTCCATAAATACATAATGGAGTATTACTATCATTATATACAAATTCTCCAATATTATCTTTATTAATAAAACCACTAGATTCCATTATTTCTTTAGTATTTTCTTTATCTATAAAAGAATTAACATAATATTTACCTATAGTGCTATCTATCTTACTTAAACTTTTAACCAATTCTTTCTTATCATTACTAGATAGTTTATATTCTTTACTTATCAATGAACCACCAAATAAAACAATATCAGGCTTCATGTCATTTATTTTATCAACTAAATTACTTACAAACTTATCATCTACAGTACCATATAATAAATCACTAAAATAAACCACATTAACTCCATTAAAATTACTTGGTACGCTAGATTCACTTACTAAATATTCTTTAACCCTTATAAGCCTTGTTTCTACATATTTAGAATACATTAATAAAGACAATAATATAATAACCAAAATAATTAAAAAATTAGTTAATCTATTTCTTTTAGGTTTTACCTCTTCTACACTTTCTTCTTTCATCTTACACCTATATAGCTAATATTATAACTAAATAAACCAGTAAATTATGAGTAGCATGCATACTTATATTAGTAATAATATTATCAGTTTTATTATATAAAGCTGCGAAAGCATAACCTAAAGCCCCATATGGAATAACATAAAGTAAATCTAAAGGTGAAGTAATATTGGTTAAAGCATGAGGAAGTCCAAATGCTAAAGCACTTAATAATGGGTAAATATATTTATGTCTTGTTATTTTACTAATTCCGTATCTAAATATTAATTCTTCTATGATAGGTGCCATAAATACTATTTGAATAAATCCAATAACTTTGTAACTTTCTAAAAAAGCACGATTAACTTCTTCATTATTAGCTATTTGTCCCTTAAACACAAATACATTTATAATTAAATTAGTAACCATCATAACAGCTAAACCTATACCCCAATATTTAAAAGAATTCCCTAAATACTTACCAAAATTATTTTTATAATCTAATAAATCTTTTTCAAATAACTTTCTAAAATAATAAATAACACCAAGTATGTAAACTAAATTACCTATAAATGAAGCAAGACTTTCACTAATTTTAAATGTTTGATATGTTAAAGTTGCTATAAAAGTAGGTATTAACAAATAAGATAGAAATAATATAATAGTAAATCCTATTCCTTTAAATACACTTTTAATATTACTTTCATTTTTATTTTCACATACACATTTATCTATTTCTTTTCCACATGTTCCACAATGCTTTTTCATAATTATTATCACATCCTATAAATACATTCTATCAAATTTTTTATTAAATTTAAATATATATTGTAAATTTTTCTACTAAATAAAATATATTATATTAGGTGGTAAATATGGCTAATAGTCTATTTAAAGGATTTAATTTATCAAAAATAGTAAGTGGTGTAAATAATACTGTAGGTATAGTAAATAAAGCTATTCCAATATATAAACAAGTAACTCCAATAGTAAAAAATGTTAGAAGTGCTTTTAAAAGTGTTACAAGCATAAAAGATGCAGCAAAAGAAGCAGAAGTAAAAGAAATTAAATCTTTAGAACGACCAGTTAACAAATTTAAAAAGATCACTAATAATAGTGATCGTGGTAATTTTAATTTAGATACTTTAACATTCTTTCAATAATTATAGTTTTCTAATATTTTAACTAAATCGTCTATTTCTTCTACATATTTGTCTTTAAGTATCTTTTTATATTTATCAATTAAAAATATATTTTTTTCTCTAAGAAGTTCTTTATTATTATGATTTAATCCTACAATTAACTCTTCCTTAGAATAATCTAAATAACCTTTAGTAAATACTATTAAATTATAGTATTTATTTTTTTCTTTTATAATTTCTTCTTCTTTTACAGCATATCCATACTTTAACATTTCTTTTCTTAAAATATCATGATTATTATTAGATATAGTAATTATTTTATTAAATTCTTTTTTACTATTAGAAATAATACTAAGTATTGTATATGTACCCATACCTGCGAGTACTAATGTATATTCACTTTCATTATCTATAGTTATTCCATCCCCTACTTTAAAAGTAATATATTTCTTTAATTCATCATCAGTTAAGCTAATAGCTTCATCTATAATATGCATATGAATATCACTAGCAACACTATATATTCCCCTTCTAGCAAGTATTCTACTCAAAAGAGCTTTATCGCATCCAACATCTAATACTTTTTCTCCATCTTTAATATAAGATGAAATTACATCTAACCTAGTCAACTAAGAAATCCTTTAACTTTTTAGCACGACTAGGATGTCTTAACTTACGAAGTGCTTTAGCTTCTATTTGTCTAATTCTTTCTCTAGTAACACCAAATTTTTTACCAACTTCTTCCAAAGTATGACATGTTCCATCATATAAACCAAATCTTAACTCTAAAACTTCTTCTTCTCTTTTAGTAAGTGTTTGTAATACTTTTTTAAGTTCTTCTTTTAAAGATTCATAAGTAGCTGCTTCTTCTGGACTCATAGTATCTTTGTCAGCTAAGAAATCACCTAAATGAGAATCATCCTCTTCACCAATTGGTGTTTCTAAACTAACTGGATCTTGTCCAATCTTTCTAATTTCTACTATCTTATCTAAAGTTAATCCCATCTTTTTAGCTAATTCTTCATCAGTAGGTTCACGATTTAAATCAAGGGCCATTTGTCTTTCAATTCTTGCCATCTTATTAATAGTTTCAACCATATGTACAGGAACTCTTATTGTTCTTGCTTGATCAGCTAAAGCTCTTGTAATTGCTTGTCTAACCCACCAAGTAGCATAAGTACTAAACTTAAATCCCTTTTCAAAATCAAACTTATCTACTGCCTTCATAAGTCCAATATTACCTTCTTGAATTAAATCTAAGAATAATAATCCACGTCCTACATATCTTTTAGCAATACTAACAACTAATCTTAAGTTAGATTCAGCAAGTATCTTCTTAGCTTCTTCATCTCCGTTAGCTATTCTATGACTTAATTCTTGCTCTTCTTCTAAACTAAGTAAGCTAATTTTACCAATATCTTTTAAATACATTCTTACATTGTCATTAACTGACATATCTTTGCTTTCATTACTTATAGTTTCTATATTAAGTTCCGGTTCTTCTAATGCTAAAGTATCATCAGTATCTCCTTCATCTTCACTTCTAACTTCAATTTGATTCTCACTTAATACATTATAAAGTTCATCTAGATTATTACTATCTAACTCTAAACTACTAGTTTTTTTAGCAATTTGCTCATAAGTTAAATAACCTTGTTTTTTTCCTTCACTAACTAAATCATTTAATATTTCTTCAAATGTTTTTAATTCATTTACCATTTTAACACTTCCCTCTTAATATTTTCAATCTTACTAGCTAACTTCTTTTTCTCATTTATATCTATTGTATTTTTCATCTTGTCTTTAAGTTTATTAACTTGTTCATCTACTTTTTTCTTTTTTATAACATTAATATAATCATCTACCTCATCCATAGTATAATTATCAATATTATGATATTCCATAACACTCTTAAAAACTTTATCAAGTTCTTCCACTTGCATAGTGTAACAAATAAAATCCCCTAAGTCAAATACTTTATTTCTATTTTTAAAATTTATAATTGCATCAGCAAGTAACTTTCTATTGCTATCATTTAAATATCCTAAATTAATTTCATAATATTTTATTAACTCCGGATTATTCATCATTAAATATAACAATCTTATTTCACTTACATCAAATTTATCATATTTAATATTCTTTTTAACTACTTTAGGTTTCTCTTTTCTTTCTATAACATTATTATTAGTTATTTTGTTTCTAATAACATCTTCACTTATATCATATGTCTTAGAAAGTTCCTTAATCTTAATATCTCTTAATATATCATCATCTATTAAATTAATAGCATCTATACTTTCTCTTATATATTTACTTAAATCTTCAGAATTACTTAAATCTTTATTTTTCTTAAGATAATTTAATTTAAAATCTATAAAATTAACTCTAGACTTATATGCTTCCTTAAATGAATCTTCTCCAAGATTACTTATTAACTCATCTGCATCTTTATATTTACTAAATATTATAACAGTAGGATCAATTCCATTCTTAACAAGCATATCTCCAATCAATATAGTAGCCGTCTTACCAGCCTCATCCTGATCTAAATTTAGTACTACATTACATTTAAGATTTTTAATAATATTTAAGTGTTCCTTAGTAAAACTAGTTCCCATCAAAGCAACAGTATTATCTATTCCTATAGTATGTAACCTGATTACTTCCATAAATCCTTCACTTATAATTATCTCTTTACTTTTTCTTATATATTCTTTAGAATTACATAAATTATATAAAATGCTACCTTTTTTAAATATAACAGTCTCTTTACTATTAATATATTTTGGAGCATCAATTTCAGTATACTTTCTTCCACTAAAAGCAACAGTATTGCCATCATTATCTTTAATAGTAAACATAATTCTATTATGAAATAAATCTTTCAGGTCATTACTACATAATCCCAAATCAACTAATTTATTTCTATCATACTTATTTACTATACTCTTAGATAATTCTCCATCTAAAGATAAACCGATATCAAAATAATCTATTGTTTCTTTATCTAATTTTCTATTTAATAAATATTCTCTAGCATTTTTACCTTTTATAGAATACAAATTATTTTTATAATAATCTTTATAAACATTATATATATCATAAAACCCTTTATAAGGAGTATTTACTTTCTTATCATCACTTTTTATATCAAGTCCTATTCTTTTACCTAATATTTCTAAAGCTTCTTTAAAACTGACTTTTTCATAATCTTTGACAAATGATATAACATTACCACTTGCTCCACATACAAAGCATCTATATATTTGTTTTTCTTCGCTTATAGACATTGATGGAGAATGATCATCATGAAATGGACATACAGCAAAATAGTTTTTTCCTTTTTTAGTTAGAGGTATATAACTACCTACAACATCTACTATATTATTCTCTCTTCTAATTCTATTTATTGTTTCATCATTAATAAATGTCATAGTACCCTCCTCATTTGGTAAATATTGTACAAAACTTTATACTAAATGTCAATATTTTTAAAACCCTACATATATTATATACGACAAAAAAAGCCAAAACGCTTTTTTTCTTTTAAAGATTTTTGACTTTTTTATCTATAACCACCTAAAACTGACTTATTTTCACTAACTACAATAAATGCATGATTGTCTATTTCAGTTACTATTTTTTTAAGTTCATCTATTCTTTTACTTGTAGTTGCCACAAATATCATATATTTATTACTTATTAAATCTTTACCTTTAATTTTACTAACACTAACTGCAAAGTTATGTTCAATCAATTTATCAACTACTTCTTTTTTTTGTTTAACAACTATATTAAC
The DNA here is from genome assembly GCA_934096405.1 of uncultured Bacilli bacterium. Lineage (GTDB taxonomy): Bacteria > Bacillota_I > Bacilli_A > RF39 > UBA660 > CAKOLN01. Next base: position 52,870 of record CAKOLW010000003.1, on the reverse strand, counting down.
TGATACATTACTTACTATAAATCTATCTGTAATATACATTCCAACCATAACACCACATGCATATCCAAAACTATAAGACATTGCAAGTAGCCAAACATTTTCTACAGAGGTAAGTGCTTCTCTTACAATCATAAACCATACAAATACTTCAAAAAATGCAAATATAAACGCGAGTATAGTCCTATCCTTAACAACCATCACAGTTCTTATAGTAGCTAAAGAAGTATCAACTATCCTAGCACAAAATATTAATATGCAAAGAATCACTATATTATCCATTTTATCCCTCTATTCTATAGAAATTATACAATTATTTTATGGATTTTTCAACTATTTTTAATTTTCTGTGTTAGCACAAGCAGCATCTATTGTAACTTCGTAAGGGTGGTTAGCTGTACCGTCGCCTTTGAGCCACTTAACACAAGATTTTAATGAAGTAACAGGTCTTAAACCATTAGTTCCAGTATAACCATCTGTATTTAAAACATCATAAAGTATTGAACTAGAACTATTATTAACAATAGGAGTCATAATATAACGATAAATTCCATAAGTTGTAGTTTTTTGAAAAGTTCGATAGCTAAATAATTGGAAAGAATTCATACTTTGTTGATTATATTTATCTCTTAACAACCAAAAATAGGGAGATACTGAAGTTTTTCCAGATTGTGCTCCAGCAAAGATAACTTCATCAACAGTCATCATTCCAATTGGATATTTTAATTGTCCATTTCCTCCAGAACTTTTGCTTACACTAAATTTATCTTCTATTGCCTGAGTACTTTCAAATAATCCACCAGTACCATTGCTACCGCATAAATAAGAAGGCGTATTATTACTAGATCTTTTAGCTGTCCCAAACCATTCAGTTGAATTGCTTACTGAAATGCTTCTGTCATCACAATATATAGCTGTTTTACTAATATATTTGTCATAATCATTTAATAAATTATTTTGATACCATGTATCAATTCTATTTTTTTGAACACTATCATTAGTATTTAGTCTAGCGTTCTCGATCGTTGCCGCATTGTAACTGGTAGCCATTCCATACATATAACCCAAATCGTTAAATTTATCACTAGAGCCTGGAATAGTATAAGTATAATTATTTTGTATAAGTTCTCCGTTATTAATTATGCCATTCTTAAAACCTGTATATAACAATCTTACTCCGCCATCTTCATTAGTACGAATTATTCTCCATAAAATATCATCACCTTTAGAATACATTTTACTGCAGGTACAAGTAACACCACTAGGGCAACAAGAAGAATTAGAAGTAACATAGCCAGTATAAAGTCGTGAATTTAAAACATAACTATAATAATATAAATCTGTTGGATATGTTCCAAACTTTACCCAGTTATTAACTGTATATCCAGCATAATAATATACATCCTCACCCATTCCATCATTATCTGTATCTTCTGTCATTTGATTACCAGAAGTGCTAGAAATCTTATAAATAGTAAATAAACCCTTATTTACATTAAAAGAATCGGCATTAAATGTATTACTAAAATCACTTCTTGTCTCTACATTTGGATTATTTAAAAGTATTCTCTCAGCTAATGTTCCTTCTTTAAATGGACCACTCTTAGTCAATGTTATTTTACAAATTTGTGTTTTTGTTATATTAGATATTTTAACTCCAGTACTAGTTAATTCTATAGTAGCTCCTCCATCACAACTGATACTTGAATTAGCTAACTTATAACCACTATTAGGGGTAACAGTATATGTAGTTTCACCTTTATTGGCTACTACTCTTGTTACTGGTGTCATTACTGTTCCATTAGTTGCATTTAAAGTTATCTGTATTCCATCTGTAAAATCTATAGTACAAAAGTCAGGTACTTTTGTATCTTTAAATTTTATTACATTCTCTTCTGTATCCCAAGTTGCCTTAGTTCCATTTTCACAATTAATTGCCTTTATTGCTTTAGTTTTAATCAATTCTGAATATTTAATATCAGTCTCTTTTCCATTAAATGTATAAGCAATAAAATTAATATCTTTATAGTGACTTATTTTATATGGATCATTAACTGTACCACTTCCAGTTACTTTAGTTCCTTCATTTAAATAAACTGTTGGTCTGATACCACTATTACTATCTCCACTTAATGATTCAATATTACCTTCATTATTAATTACATAATAATCAGAATAATTATATAAATATGAATTATCTCCACCGATTAAATCATATTCATATTTAGTTAAAAATCCTATATTTTTGAAATTATCTAATGAAGTACATCCACCACTATTACAATTAAACATAGTTGTCTCTAATAAATTTTTATTTCTATCGTCCTCATTATTAGACTTATCTAAAGAATTATAAAACACAGTTAAAGCAGTACTATAGTTATCTATAGAAGTAGTATTCTCTAAAATACCAATTAATTTATTATTAGATTCATTTTTATCTAAAGACTCTAATAAACATATAGTCAAACCAATTGATATTAAGCCAAATATAATTATAGATTTTCTTACTTTAACCATTTTTATCATTCCTATTCTATTTTTTAATTTTCTGCTTTAGCACAAGCATCATCTATTGTAATTTCATATGGATTTCCAGAAGTTCCATTTCCATTTTTAAATTTAACACAAGATTTTAAGGAAATGACTGGACGAACTAAACCAACACCATATGAATAACCAGTATATAAGGCTCCATAATAAGTGCCAGTATATTGTGTAATTTGATATCCCCCTACTAATTTTAAAGTTGGAATATGATATGGACTTGAATAACTTGCGCCATCATGATTTGGACTCATTGTCCACCAACTTTTGCTAGCACCTATCACACTTCCTCCATTACTATTAGCATAATAATATAATTTATTATTAAAATTTAATGATGCATCATTCTCATCGTATTTTTGGTTTCTACCTCCAGCAAAGGCTATTTCATCAGCAGTTATTAATGCAATCGGATAAGTTAATTGTCCATTACCACCTGAAGCCTTGCTAACACTAAACTTATCGTTAATTGCTTGAAATTCTTCAACAAGTGTTCCAAAACCAGTATCACCACACCTATAAGAAGGCGACAAAATATTAAGTCTTGTGCTTGAAGAATAAGTGCTTCCATTTCCAGAAACATATGTAGAACTTCTATCATTACAATAAATTGCTGTTTTACTTATATATTTATCATATTTTGCAAATAAATTATTTTTATACCAGTTTTCTAAATATTCCTTGATTGTACTACTATTTGTATTAGTTCGTTTATCTGAAATTGTCCCATACATATATCCTACATACATAGAATCAGTATTTTGTATGGTATCGCCTGTATTATTATACTGTGCTTGACCAATATATCCCATTTTTGTTTCTGGATTAGGACCGACATAAAGTAATCTTAATCCGCCATCTTCGTTTGTACGAATTATTCTCCAATAAGTATCTTGATTTGATTTGGATGCTACCCATGTAGCCCTTTTATAAGTATTATTATAATAAGTTCCACTACAACTATAATCGTAGAATATTGGTCTACCATATTCTAAACAAACAGTTTTAGAATTACATTCTGATTCGGTAGTTATTTTATTATATTTTCCTTCTTTACTATAAAAAACTTCTTCATTTTCATAAGTGCAACGACCTTCGGTTGTTTCTTTGCCAAACTTAATCCAGTTGTTAGCATTGTTGCCTGAATAATAATAAACCGTACTTCCATCTTCAGTATTATTGGTAGTATAAATGATATTTGGCAAATCTAAAGTAGCACCAAACGTTTCGAAATTAGAACGTGAAGCCAATCTTGAATTATCTAATAATATTTTCTCAGCTAATGTTCCTTCTTTGAATGGGCCACTCTTAGTCAATGTTATTTTACATGTTTGTTTTTTTGTTATATTAGATATTTTAACTCCTTTATTAGTTAATTCTATAGTAGCTCCTCCATCACAACTGATACTTGAACCAGTTAATTTATAACCACTATTTGGAGTAACAGTATATGTAGTTTCACCTTTATTGGCTACTACTCTTGTTACTGGTGTCATTACTGTTCCATTAGTTGCATTTAAAGTTATCTGTATTCCATCTGTAAAATCTATAGTACAAAAGTCAGGTACTTTTGTATCTTTAAATTTTATTACATTCTCTTCTGTATCCCAAGTTGCCTTAGTTCCATTTTCACAATTAATTGCCTTTATTGCTTTAGTTTTAATCAATTCTGAATATTTAATATCAGTCTCTTTTCCATTAAATGTATAAGCAATAAAATTAATATCTTTATAGTGACTTATTTTATATGGATCATTAACTGTACCACTTCCAGTTACTTTAGTTCCTTCATTTAAATAAACTGTTGGTCTGATACCACTATTACTATCTCCACTTAATGATTCAATATTACCTTCATTATTAATTACATAATAATCAGAATAATTATATAAATATGAATTATCTCCACCGATTAAATCATATTCATATTTAGTTAAAAATCCTATATTTTTGAAATTATCTAATGAAGTACATCCACCACTATTACAATTAAACATAGTTGTCTCTAATAAATTTTTATTTCTATCGTCCTCATTATTAGACTTATCTAAAGAATTATAAAACACAGTTAAAGCAGTACTATAGTTATCTATAGAAGTAGTATTCTCTAAAATACCAATTAATTTATTATTAGATTCATTTTTATCTAAAGAGCCTAATAAACAGATAGTTAAGCCAATTGATATTATTCCAAATATAATTATAGACTTTCTTACTTTAACCATTTTTATCATTCCTATTCTAAAATCATTTTACTATTTTTTTGAATTATAATCAATCTAAAACTTAAAAATCTACACTTATTTGTGTAGACTAATTCATATCAATATCATCAGTAATAAACATAGCATCTCCAAATGAAAAGAATCTATATTTATTTTCATTAGCGTGTCTATAAGCATTCAATATATTATCTCTACCCGCTAGGGCTGAAACTAGCATTACCAAAGTACTTTTAGGTAAATGAAAATTAGTAATTAAAGCATCTATTCCTTTAAATTTATATCCAGGATAAATAAATATATTAGTTTTTTCACTGCATTCTTTAAATTCACCATATTTTGTCATGACACTTTCTAACGTTCTAGTACTTGTAGTACCAACAGCTACTATTCTTCTATTTTCTCTTTTAGCTTTATTTAATATATCAGCTGTTTCTTTACTCATCATATAAAATTCACTATGCATATTATGTTCTAAAACATTATTAGTAGAAACCGGTCTAAAAGTACCTAATCCAACATGTAGAGTAACATAAGTAATTATAATGCCCTTATCTTCAATTTTATTTAATAATTCTTTAGTAAAATGTAATCCAGCAGTAGGTGCAGCAGCACTACCTATATTTTTAGCATAAACAGTTTGATATCTATCTTGTTCTTCTAATTTTTCATGTATATAAGGAGGAAGTGGCATAGTACCTAACTTATCTAATATTTCATACAAAATACCTTCATAAATAAGTTCAACTATAACTATTCCATCATTCTTTTTTTCTTTTACTTTAGCTTTTAATTCACCATTACCAAAAGTTATAATGTCATCTATATGTAATCTTTTCTGAGGTCTAGATAAACATTCCCATATATCTCCATCTATGTCTTTTAGTAATAACAATTCAATAACAGCTCCAGTGCTTTCTTTAGTACCAATCAATCTAGCAGGTATAACTTTAGTATCATTAAGTACTAATACATCTCCTCTTTTTAAATAATTAATAATATTAGAAAATACTTCATCTTTATATTTACCAGTATTCTTATCTAACACCAATAGTTTAGAACTAGCTCTATCTTTTAATGGCGTCTGAGCAATTAAAGACTCATCTAATTCATAATCATAATAATCTAAATCATATATTCTTTCCATAAATACACCTTCTAATCAATAATAACATTTATTTACAAATAAATAAATATTTATACATAGTATATTTATATTTTTTCTATTTGTAAACATCAATTTTACAATTTGGCTGAGTTTTACTTTACAATTTGGCTGAAAATAAAAAATAGGATTATATTTCCCTATTTATTAAATAAATCGCTATGACTACCAGTTGCAAAAAGTAATAATACTAATTCATTATTTTGTACTTTATAAACTAATAGCCAGTCAGGTTGTATATGACACTCATAACACTCTTTAAATGTTTTATCATTTATTAGTTTATGATTTTTGTATTTTTCTGATAATTCTTCTCCGTTTGCTAAAGTCTCCACAACTTCAATTAACTTGTTAATATCTTTGTGTTGCTTATATAACTTCTTTAATTCTTTATTAAATCTTGAAGTTGTTTTAACTTCATAGTAAGTATTTCCAACATCAATCTTCATTTAAAATATCCTCAAACATTTCCTTTATGTTATGGTAGCCTTTCGTTTTTACTTTTCCACTTAGTATATCTTCACCCTCTTTTAAAGCCTCCAATAATTCTTTACTTGGTTTAGGATTTACTATTTCAAAAGGTACACCATTTTTATTAATTAATTGTTTTATAGCCATATTAACATATGTACTCATATTTAACCCTAAATTGCTTAAAATACCAGTTGCTAATTCTTTGTCTTGTCTATCTACTTGTACACTTATAGCTGTTGTTAAACTTTCCATAATAACACCTCTTTCATATTTAAAATGATAACATATTTTATATAAAATGTCAAGTTAATATATGTGTAATATATTATATTTCATATAATTCTAATATATATTTTATGTTTTGATAGCAAAAATATACATAAAAAAGAACAAGATTACTCTTGATCTATATTCTATTCATTTTAACATTTAAAGTATAATCATCAACTATATCTTTACTAAATTCATAAGAATCAACTTCATCAAACTTAGCTAGTAATTCACTAGATATAATATCTTTATTATTATTTAGCATATTAAGTAACTCAGTATTATCACTTTCAAATTTAATATTGATTCTATCTTCAACATTAAATCCAGCTTCTTTTCTAAATAATTGACATTGTCTAATAATATCTCTTAATATTCCTTCATTTTTAAGTTCTTCTGTAATATTTACATCTAAAATAACAAAATTATTTCCATCACTTTTAGCGTCATATCCATCTCTTTGAACTATTCTAATATCAAGCATATCATTATTTAGTGTATATTCATTATCTTCACATACAAATTTAATATTATCTAAATTATTTAAATCAGAATCATTTAAATTACTAACAAATTCAGTAAATTTACTTATATTTTTACCAAATAACTTACCTACTTCTTTAAAATTAGGTTTTATTTGATATGATAAATATTTACTTTTATCAGTTATATATTCAACATCTTTAACGTTTAATTCTTCTTTTATTAAGTCAGATAAATCTCCGGTTATATTTTCAATATTCTTATCAAGATATACTTTACTTAATGGTTGTCTTATTTTAACATTAGCTTCTTCTCTTGCATTTCTACCTAAACTAATTAAATCTCTTACTAAATCCATTTTAGTTTCAATAGATTCATCAATTAATGATTCATCACATTTAGGGAAATCACTCAAATGAACGCTTTCATTACCAGTTAAATTAGTATATATTGTTTCTGATAAGAATGGACTTATAGGTGCTAGTAACTGAGATAATGTAACAAGTACTTCATAAGTTACTTTATATACTGATTTTTTACTTTCATCAAGTTCACCTTTCCAGAATCTTCTTCTATTTCTTCTTATATACCAATTAGATAAGTCTTCACTTACAAAATTAACAAGTGGTTTTACTACTCTATTTAAATCATAATCATTATATGCATTAGTTACATCTTTAACAAGTCTATTTAACTTAGAAAGCATCCATTTATCAATTAATTCATAACTAGTACTATTAATAAAGTCTTTCGTTTCTAATTTATCAGCATTAGCATACATACTAAAGAAATTATATGTATTTTTTAATGTACTAAAGAATTTACTATTTACTTCTTTTACACCTTCTATATCAAATTTTAAAGGTGTCCATACAGGACTCGCATATAACATATAGAATCTTACTGCATCTGCTCCATATGTAGTTATTATTTCTTCAGGATTTATTATATTTCCTGTACTTTTACTCATCTTCTTACCTTTAGCATCTAACATCATATCATTTACTACTACATTTTTAAATGAACTTTTTCCACTTACTAAAGTAGATATACATATAAGTGAATTAAACCAACCACGAGTTTGATCTACACCTTCTGCGATAAAATCAGCTGGAAATTGACTTTCAAATAATTCTTTATTTTCAAAAGGATAGTGCATTTGAGCATATGGCATCGCTCCAGAGTCAAACCATACATCCATTACATCAGCTACTCTGTTCATTGTTTCACCACATTTTGGACATTTTATATGCAATGAATCAATATAAGGTCTATGAAGTTCCATTTCAAATACATTAGTATCTTCTATGATTTTATTTTGTAATTCTTCTCTACTACCAATACATTCTATATGACCACAAGCACAAGCCCATAAAGGCATTGGACATCCCCAATATCTATTTCTTGATATACCCCAGTCAATCATATTTTCAAGCCAGTTATTAAATCTCTTTTCTCCAACATATTCAGGATACCAATTAACTGTTTTGTTAGATGCTAGTATTTTATCTTTATATTTAGTTGTTTCTATATACCAAGCTGGTTTAGAATAGTATATAAGAGGACTTTTACATCTCCAACAATGAGGATATTCATGTGTAAGTTTAATCTTTTTAAATAATTTATCATTTTCTTTTAAGTATTTTATTATATCTATTTCAAGTTCAGAGTCAGTTACTGTTCTTCCTATCCAAGGTCCGATTGTATAACATCCATCTTTTCCAACACTTTGTACAAAACCAATACCATTTTCTTTACATACACGACTATCATCTTCACCATAAGCAGGTGCGATATGAACAATACCAGTACCATCAGCATCAGTTACATAGTTATCTGCGACTACTTCAAATGATTTACCTTCTACTTTAGCAAATGGCATAAGTTGTTCATACTTAAGTCCTACTAAATCTGTTCCTTTGAATTTTTCTAATACTTTGTAATCATCACCTAATACTTTATTAGCTAGACTTTCACATAATATAAATTTATATCCCATACTTTCTACTTTAATATAAGTTAAATTAGGATTAACACATGCTGCGACATTATCAATTAGTGTCCAAGGAGTAGTTGTCCATACTAACATATATTCATCTTTATTTTGTAGTTTAAATGGTATTATTACTGTATTAACTGTATCATCTTGATAACCTAAACTTACTTCGTTTTTAGATAATTCAGTTCCACATCTATAGCAATATGGTAAAACTTTATTACCATGATAAATCAATCCTTTATCAAAGATATTCTTTATAAGCCACCATTCACTTTCAATATATTCATTAGTACATGTTATATATGGATTATCACTATCAATAAGTTGTCCCATCATATCAGTCATTTTATTAACTTCATCTATATTTGTTGCTGTTTCACTATTACATTCTTTACAAAAGTTTTCAATACCAAATGCTTCAATATCAGCTTTTGTTTTAAAACCTAATTTCTTTTCAACATTAACTTCAATTGGAAGACCATGTGTATCAAGTCCTATTTTTCTTAATACTCTTTTACCTTGCATTGTTTGATATTTACAAAATGCATCTTTTATCGTTTTAGCAAATACATGGTGTAATCCTGGTTTAGCATTAGCATATATTGGTCCATCATAAAACACAAAGTTTTCTTTTCCTTCTCTATTTTTTATAGTTTTTTCTAGTAAATTTTCATTTTTCCATTTACTTACTAAATTACTTTCTAAAGTATTTGTACTTTCTTTAATTTCTTTATACATAAAAACTCCTTTCATAAAACAAAAAAGCCATACATAGGAGCAGCTAACGATACCATCCTAAATATAGCTTATCTTAATTCATTTAACGCTTATAAGCGGCTTTAACTTATCCTTAAAGCACATCCAGAGTGATACTCATATATATTCATTATTAGTTTACACCAACCACTAACTCTCTATAAACTTCTATATATAACATCTCTTTCATTTGTTTTACCATTAAAGAATACCACAAATCATTTTAATTGTCTAGTATATTTTAGCATGTACTAGCACTTTCATTCACGATATACGGATCAGTTGTAGTCCCACTTCCTGTTACTTTGACACAAGAGGCTAAGGAAATTACAGGACGAACAGTATAAAGTTCATTTGGCTTAGTAGTATCATTCATAGCACCAGTTGAACCAATATTGTATACTTGTGAAGATAAATTATAGGAAGAAGGTGATAGAAGCCACCAACCTATATTATTTAAGTCAGAATTACTATTACTATTTGTATTATACCATTTAGTAGAAGAAATACTAGCAAATGATATTTCGTCAACAGTCATTAAAGCAATTGGATATTTTAATTGTCCATTTCCTCCACCTGTTGTACTTGCACTAAATTTATCTGCAACTGCTTGTGTAGACTCTATTAAATTATTATCTTTATCAGCACCACATTTATAAGATGGAGATTTATGGGACAACCTTATATAAGCACCAACATCATCTCTAGTAGGCATAGAAAAATTATCTTTATCTTTTATACTTCTATCATTACAATATATAGCAGCTTTGCTTATATATTTGTCATAATTGCTTAATAAGTTTTTTTCATACCATGTATCGATAAATTTTTTTATTGTACTATCTGTAGTATTAGCTCTAATTTCATCATAATCCGTTGAATAACCTGCAACATATAAATCATACATATATCCAGACTGTCCGACATAATTATTATCATTAAAATAACTTACACCTATACTAGGTTCGGTAGTATCAGGACTTGTTCCAAAATACAATAGTCTTACACTACCATCTTCATTTGTTCTTATTATTCTCCAATAAGCATCTAATTGGTATGGAGTAAATGTAGCCTTTTCATTAACTGATGTTCCATCTAAGTCGGCACAAGTAACGCCTTCTTCTCCAAAAACATAATAATTTCCCTCAAAAATACAAACATTAGCAGCAGTACATTCAGACTCTAATAAATTATTATCTTTCTCTTCCCATTCTTCTATTGAATCAACATATATAACCTTATTGTTATTATATGAACAAGTACCTCTTGTTTCTTTTCCAAATTTAACCCAGTTATTTGTTGTATTACCTGAGTAATAATATACATCACTAGAGTCTTCTGTCTTATTTGTTTTATATATTGTTCCTGTCGTATTAGCTACATTAGTTGATGTAAAACTAGTTCTTTCACTGACTGTTGGATTATCTTTTAAAATTGCTTCTTTTAAAGTTAATTCTTTACAAGCACCAGTTGTACCAACTGCTTTTAAATGAGCTTGCAATGTTCTATCAGCTTCTGTACCTGTTAAAATACTACTTTGATCTGTATCAGCATCATAACTTAACCATATTCTTAATGTATAAGATTTACTACTTAAATCGCTTAAGGATATATTCTTAGCTAAAGATACACTACTACCAACACTTCTTCCACTAAAATCTCCTGCTGATACTAAAGTACTACCATCTAATAATTCATATTTTAAAAATCTAGTAACTAAGTTAGTACCTATACTATCTAAAGTTAAATAAATACTTACGCACCCACTAGATACGCCACCACCACTAACAGTAAATGTTTTTATATTAGCTTTAGTAGCCTTATCTGTATCATATATAGGCTTTAATGAATTAAGTGTAATACTATTCTCATTAATATTTAAATCAAAAGTCTTACCACTTATATCAATCTTAGTACCACTACCACTAATTCTAGTTTTAAAATAAGCATAAGTAGTAGATCCTACTATTACTATTAAACATAAAACAGCCACTAACATAGTTAATTTATAACTTCTTTTAATTTCTTTACTCATAGTTTCACTCCTATTATCACTATCTTAAATTCTATCAAATATTTTATATTTATTCAATATTTTTATTTAATTCTTCTTCTATTTCTAATAATCTATTATATTTACAAATTCTTTCTCCTCTAGAAGTACTACCACTCTTCATAAAAGGAATATTTAAAGCAACTGCTAAATCACTTATAAAAGTATCTGTTGTTTCTCCACTTCTATGACTAACTATAGGAGTATATTTATTTTGTTTAGCAAGTACTATAGTCTCTAAAGTTTCATAAAAAGTACCAACTTGATTAGGTTTAATTATAATAGCATTACAAAGTCCTTCTTCAATTCCACTTTTTAATAATTCTTTATTAGTAACAAATAAGTCATCTCCAACTATACTTATTTTTTTACCTAATGAATCAGTAATCATCTTAAATCCTAATTTATCATTTTCATCAAAAGGATCTTCTATACTTATAATAGGATATTTCTTAACTAAATCTATATAATAATTCAATAATTCTTCTCTATTTAAATTCTTATTATCAATTTTATAAGTATCACTATTTTCATTATAAAAACTACTAGCCGCTACATCTAAAGCAATAAATATATTTTTACCAGGTATATACCCAGCCATTTCAATAGATTTCACTATTAGCATTAAAGCTTCTTCATTATTTTCTAAATCAGGTGCAAAACCACCCTCATCTCCTACAGAAGTAACTAATTCTTTTTCACTTAATAAATTCTTTAAATTATGAAATACTTCACTAGCAGCTCTTAAAGATTCTTTAAATGTACTAAATTTAGGTACAATCATAAATTCTTGTATATCTACATTATTAGGAGCATGTTTACCCCCATTTAATACATTAAACATACAGTAAGGTACTCTAACTTCTCTTTTATTTAAATATCTATATAATTCTTCATTATTATCTAAACTAGATGCTTTTATACACGCTACACTAACTCCTAATATACTATTAGCCCCTAAATAACTTTTATTAGGTGTACCATCTAAACTAATTAATAACTCATCAATACTCTTTTGATTCTCTACATTCATACCAATTATTCTAGGTTTAATTATATTATTTACGTTATTAACTGCTTTTAAAACACCTTTACCCATATATCTTTCATCATTATCTCTTAACTCTAAAGCCTCTTTCTTACCTGTAGAAGCCCCACTAGGAACACTAAACACTCCTACATTTCCCTTTTCAGTAAACACTTTAACTTCAACAGTTGGATTACCTCTAGAATCTAATATTTCTCTAGCTACTACATCTTTTATCTTACTCATATATTCACCTTCTATTACCTTAATTATACAATAATAAAAAAGAAAAAACTACAATTAATTTAATAATTATGTTATAATCATAACTAGGAGTGATTATGTATGACTATTAAAGAAATAGACAAGAATACTTTTGATGATTTTTCATCCAAACATCCATTAGGAAGTTTTTATGAAACAAGTACTTACGGAGAATTTATGAGTAAATGTGGTTATAAAGATATTTATATAGGTGGTTATATAAATAATGAACTTGTAGGTGCTTCTTTAATATTAGAAAAAAATATTTCTTTAAATGTTAAATATGGATATAGTCCTAGAGGATTTTTAATTGATTATACCAACACTGAATTACTAGAAGACTTCTCTACTTCATTAAGAAAATATTTTAATAAAAAGAACTATGCTTTTATTAAAATAAATCCATTAGTTATATATAGCAATGTAAATATAATAGATAATACTAAAGTAGTTAATCAAGTTGGTAATAATATTATATTTGATTTAGTACAAAACAAATATCAAAAATTAAAAGATAATATATATTTTGAAAGTTTATTACCAAAATATAATCCAATATTAAATTTAAAAACTTTTAATTTTAATAACTTAGATAAAAAATTACAATCTAACCTAGAAAGAATTGGTCAAAAAGGATTAAACATATATAAAGGAGATATATATAATTTAAATGATTTATATGAATTAGTTAAAAGAAAAGATGATATTAACCCAGACTTTTATAAATACTTGTATAAAACTTTTGATGCTAAAGGAATGGTTGATTTATATTTAGTAGATGTAGCATATCATGAATATTTAGAAAATCTCCAAGAAGAAATTTTAATTGAACTTGACATAAATGAAAAATTAAATAAATTATTCCAACAGGATCCTCAAAATAGACAAGTTTATAATGAAAAAACATTAAGTGATAAAAAACTTAATGATTTAAATAATGAAATGACAGACGTAAACGAAAAGATTTTAAAGGGAACAGCTAAAGAAGTTGTTGCAGGTGCAATAGTTATAAAATATAAAAATGTTGCTACTATATATACTAGTGGATTTATTAAAAGTTATAAGAGATTACTTCCAAATCATTATTTACATTATATGATTATAAATAAGTATAAAAATGATGGTTATAGTTTCTTAGATTTAAATGGTATAACTGGTACAAATGATAGTAACAATCCATATAAAGGATTAAATGATTTTAAATTAAGTTGGAATCCAAAAGTATTTGAATACATTGGAGAATTTGATTTTATAATAAATCAAAATAAATATGCTCTATTATGGAGTACACATGCTCTTCATAAAGAATTTAACAAAAAAGGCCTACAAGATTAGGCCTTTTTACTTTTACTTTTTTCTTCTATAAGTGAACTTATATTAAAATATACGTAACCATCATCACCATAAATATATTCAAAATCAAGTCCATTAATATTCATATATTTTTTAGTTACTGCAAGAACTTGTCCATCCATAACTACATTACCTATTCTAAAATCAGTAGGAATAGATACCATTGGATTAATTTCACTTAAATCCACTCTCTTGTTAGCTCTAAGATAAGTTCTTAAACATTGAAGATATTCATTTTTTAATACTTCATAAATTCTCTTTCCTAAAGTTATTTTAATTTGATTTTCACTATTAGTACACATTCTTAATTCCCCCTTTTTAACATGTGTATTACCATCAAGTGATATAATTGTACCATATAAAGTATAGTTTGTCAATACTTTGTATAAAATAAATTACATTATATCAAATTCTTCAATAGTATATATAATTTTATATACAAGTATAAGAATTTAAACTTAATAAATTTTCATTATTTTTAACATTTTTGCATTTATTTCACAAATTTAGCATTAATATTATTAAAAATATCACTTATTTTATAAATCTATAATATTTTCTTATAAATTCACTAGTAGGAGAAATAGTAACTGGTCTATAAGGAGAATATTTAATCTGAAAAGATAAATTATTATTTTCTACTAATTCTTTTAAATATCTTACATTTTTTTCTTCATAATCACTTGTTAAATATTTTTGTACACTAATATTCTTATAATTATTTTTCACAAAATATATATTTTTACCAAATTTATAACATTTCACTTTACCTTTTAACTTTAATAGTAATTCTTTTTTCATCATCAAATATAACTTCTTAATTTTAATTTTTTCTTCTTTATTCATAATATATCCTTATTGATATTAATAATAACAATTAAAATATTTAACTTTCTTTCTCTTAAAAGAACCAATATTATTATTTATATATTCAGTTGTTGCAACAAATTCAAATGGTCTATATGGTGAAAACTTAACATTAAAATTTATACCATCTCTATCAGCTAAATCTTTTAAATACTTTATTTCATCTTCCGTTATATTACTATATAAATACCCATTCACAACACTATCTTTTAGTTCATGTTGGCACAAAAAATACCCATTAGGTGAACAACAATCAATTAAGGTAACATTCTTTTTTAAGTTTAGTAATAACTCTTTCTTCTTTTCTAAATAAAACTTCTTAATTTTAAATTTATCTTTTATATTCATAATTATTCCTCACTTATAATTTATCATAAGAAACCATAAACTTCAATACTTCCTACATAAAAAAGAAGATTACTTTTCTACTTTAAAGCATTTAATAAATCTGCTTTTTTCATTGTAGTGTAACCTTCAATTCCTTTTTCTTTAGCTAATTCTTTTAATTCAGCAACTGTTTTAGATTCTAAACCATCTTTCTTAGTTTCTTTTTTAACTTCACTTTTTACTTCTTTAGTTTCTACAGCTTTTTTTACTTTACCATTTAAAGCATCTTTAGCAATATTTACTAATTTAGTAAATTCATTCATATCTTGGATTGCTAATTCACTTAACATCTTTCTGTTAATTTCAACACCAGCTTTATTAAGTCCATCTATAAACTTACTATAACTAATGTCATTCATTCTACAAGCAGCATTAATTCTTGTAATCCAAATTTTTCTAAAGTTACCCTTATTTTTCTTTCTATCATTGAAACTATATCTACCACTATGCATTAATTGTTCTTGAGCAGTTTTATATAGTCTATGTTTACTTCCAAAATATCCTTTTGCTTGTTTTAATACTTTTTTTCTTCTTGCTCTTGTTACAGTTCCGCCTTTAACTCTTGTCATCTACATTACCCCCTTAACGCTTTCTTATATCTGTTCATATCAGCACTACTTAATGTGCTTTGTTCTCTATGATTTCTATTGAAACTTGTTGGTTTCTTTCCTGTTTTATGGTTTGCTCCTGGATGTCCTATTTTAAGACTTCCACTATTTCTTTTAGTTACTTTTTTAGCTATTCCTTTATGTGTCTTTTGTTTTGGCATATTTATCTCTCCTTCTTTATTTTTTAGGTGCTACGACTAAACTTATACTTCTTCCCTCAAGTTTTGGTAATTCGCTAATTTCTCCAACATCACTTAGTCTATCAGCAAATCTAACAATAACATCTTTTCCAAGCTCTGGATGTGCTATTTGTCTACCTTTAAATCTCACTGATACTTTTACTTTATGACCTTTTTCTACATAACTTCTAGCATTTTTAAGTTTAGTTTCAAAGTCATGAACATCAATAGTAACGCTCAAACGATACTCTTTTAATTCTAAGTTTTGTTCTCTTTGTCTTTTTTTAGCTTCTTTTTCCTTTTTAGTTTTCTCATACTTAAACTTATTATAGTCTATAACTTTACATACAGGCATACCTGATGAACTCATTAAAACTAAATCCAGTCCAGCATAATTAGCTAAAGTTCTAGCATCCTCAATTTTTTTGACACCTAATTTTTCTCCATTAGGTCCAATTACCATTACTTCGTTAAATTTAATTTGTTCATTTATAAGAACATTATCTTGTTTAGCTATACTAAACACCTCCACATATAATAAAAAGTGAATACAAACGTATCCACTCTAAAAACTTAAACAATATTAAGCATTTTACCTACCAACTTAGTCAGTCAGGTGAGTGTGGATACACTTCTTTCTCTTTTCTACGTATTAAATAATACAATAATTAGTATGCTTTGTCAAGTAAATTATAACATTTTTTATAAGTTTTACAAACATTTCATCCTAGCAAGTGCTAGCTTCTTCATCTACTACATATGGATTATCTGCTGTTCCATTACCTGATTTAACTCTTGCACATGATGATACAGATATAACAGGTCTAACTGCAAATAAAAATGAAACATTGTTTCCATTTATTACTCCTGTATCTTTTACTCTGAAGGTATCTGCTATCGTAGTGTATAGTCCCCAAGGACTCATTGTCCACCAAAATAGTGTATTAGTAATTGAAAGATTATTACTATTAACTGTAAAATAAATGCCTTCAGCTCTAAGTAGATATCCTCCAGCAAAATTTAATTCATCTGTAGTTACTAATGCTATAGGATATTTTAATTTTGCACTTGTATTATTATAACTAAATGAATCACTTTTATTTTCGCATTTTAAAGTAGGCGATCCTTGTTCAATTCTATTGTATGCGCTAGAATAATATGTTCCTTCTAAAGCATAATTACTAGCATTTCTATCATTACAATATATTGCTGATTTACTTATATATTTATCATAATCATTTAGTAAATTATTTTGATACCACTTGTCAATTACAGTTTTTATTGTACTATCATTTTCATTTGTTCTATTACTTTCTAATGAACCACTTGTTCCATACATATAACCTACATACAATGGATCTTTAGTTGAATTATTAAATGCTGAGGTTCCTATATAGCCTTCTGTTGTATCTGGACTTGTTCCAGAATATAATAGTCTTACACTCCCATCTTCATTGGTTCTTATTATTCTCCAGTACATATCGTCTCCAGATTTCCATAATTTTTTACTTGAAGTATCATCCGTTGTATACTTTCCAAACTTAACCCAGTTATTTATTGTATTACCTGAATAATAATATACATCACTAGAGTCTTCTGTTTTATTTGTTTTATATATTGTTCCTGTTGTTTTATCTGTATTAGTTACTTTAAAATTAGTTCTTTCACTTATTGTTTTATTCTGTTCTAATATTTTTGTTATAAATGTTGGTTCTGTTCCTTTTGCTATATAAATACTTCCTGATACTTCTTTTTCCATATCATCTGATTGATCATAACTTGGATCATTTAAATACTTTATCTCTATAGTATAATCCTGTGTTACTCCTGATGGAATAGTTATATTATATGCTAGTCCTATATCTAAAGCTATTGATGATTTTGGTATATCTTCAAAATCATTCATACTGTATCCTCCATTATTTGATGTATTAGTTATTTTATATACTAAATAACCTTTTGTTACAAATGTATTTATTAAATCTTTTATTATTATATTATATTTAAACTCTGTATCTGTTTCGTTTTTAACACTAAATGTCTTTATTTCATCATAATTACCTGGTTCTAAAGCATTTCCTTCAAATGTACTATCTCCATTATTAAATATTATTTGTAAGTTAGTTGATTCCACATTTATTACTTTTTTATTTCCAAATACTTGAAATTTAAAGTATGCTAGTGTAGTTCCAATTATTAAAATTATTGTTGTAATTATTCCAAACAAAGCATATTTTCTTTCCTTCATCTTTTGCCTCCATTTTTTAGAGCACTAAAAAACTCATAGACTGATGCCTATGAATTTAATATAACGAAAAAACTATGAGAGGCATTATTTTTAACCCCCCCCGAAATTCGTACCAAGTTTGGTACTTAAATCAAAGAGAATTATTCTTTCCATAGTTCTGTACTCCTTCTACTTTTTACTCTTTAATTTTATCAAAAAAAGTAGTCTATTACAACTACTTTTATTAAACTTTACTTAACTTTTATAGCTAAACTCAGACTTTTAATATCTTCATCTAATTCTTTGTTTAAATAAATTTTCTTTTTATTAACTAATTCATTATACATTAACTTAGTATTTAAAGTCTTACCATTTCTCTTTTCATAAAACTTAACAAACAAATCTCCAAAAGCTACTTCATGATGTATATAATAATTCTTAGCAAACACTAAAGCCATAATATTAATTTCCTCATCACTTAAACCAAGAGCTACACAACCATCAGTAAAATTAACTTTATTTACTACTAAATAATTATAAAGTTTATTAAATAACTCATCATAATTATTTTCCTTATTAATAAATTCTTCTTCCTTCATTAATACTACTGGTTTTAAATCTTTTTTATCCATCCCTTTACTACTACTAAGTACTAATAACAATTCATCAAAATTAAATCTACCCTTAATATTTTTACTTATAACATTAGCTACTGTTAAATATTTAATAGCCATATTTGTATTTTGACATTTATAATAAGCCATACCTAATTTAGCAAATACTCTCATATTAAAACCTTCACGCTTTAATAATTCTCTTAAAATATGAATACATAATCCATTATTACCATTTAAATAAGCTTCTGTAGCTCTATCGTACATAATTTTAATTTCTTCAAAAGGTAATCTTTCTTCTTGATATTTAACAAATAAATAATATTTACCATCATCTTCCATATATTTAGATGCAACATTATTATAATTTGCTAATTCTCTTTTAATTCTTTTAACATATCTTAATTCAGCACTTTTGATGATTTCAACATCTTTATTCTCTATAACCTCATTATAAATTTTTTCTGTTTGTTCCTTATAATTCATATTTACCACCTTCAGTTTTTAATACTCTTGTAGCTTCTTTATGCAAATTTTCTATTTTTGAAGTACAATTATTAGTTCTAATTTTTTGCCTTATATATTTAAGTCTTTCTTTTATTTCTTCTGCATTATCAAAATAATCTGCTAAAGACACATTATTTGCATTTCTAACTAATTTTATTAAAGCTTTATTTTCCATTTGTCTAACTCTTTCTCTAGTAACATTTAAAGTTTTACCAATTTCTTCTAACGTTTTTTCTCTATTTTTATTTATTCCGTATCTATTTATTACAACATACTTTTCATTATCAGTTAAATTACTACTTTCCAAAAATTCATCAACAGAACTTATCATATCATATTTGAAATAAATATTTTCTATATCATCTTTTTCATCAGTTATTGTATCTAATACACTAATATCTGAATCTTCAGCAATATAATCATTAGCACTCAAAGTATCATTAAATAATCTTTCATATTCTAAAGCTTCATCTAAAGTAATACCTAATTTAGCTGCTATATCTTTTAAAGTTAAATCTTCTCCCACTTCTTGTAATAATCTTTCTTTAGCTCTTTTATATTTTGATAAACCATCAACTTTATGAACAGGAATTCTAATATTTCTACCTTTTTCATAACTAGCTCTTGATATACTTTGTTTAATCCACCAAGTAGCATAAGTAGAAAATCTTATTTCTTTAGTAACATCATATTTATCTACAGCAGTCATAAGTCCTATATTTCCTTCTTGTATTAAATCAAGCATACTTAATGCAGACTTACCACAATATTGTTTAGCAATAGAAACAACTAATCTTAAATTATGTTCAATTAATTTCTTTCTTGCTTTTTGGTCTCCCTGTAAAACTAAGTATCCTAATCTTCTTTCTTCATTTATAGATAATAAAGGTAAATTAATACTATTTAAATATATAGTTAAAGAATCATCCGTATCTCCATTATAAACTAGTGCATCTTCTTTTATTTTTTCACTATATTCTTCTATCTCTACATTATTAAGCATACAATAAAGTTCTATTAAAGAAATAATTGTAGAATTACTAAATATCATATCTAATTTATTCTCTTTAATAGCAAAGAAATTACTTTCTACCACAGTTTTAATTATATAATTAAATTTATTATTATTTAATATACTCATAAATATTTCAGGTGTTATAATTAAATTATTTTCTTCTATATATTTAACTATTAAATTTAAATTACTTATACATTCACGATAAGTTTTAGATTTAGGTAGTTTTTCTACATAAGAAATTAATTCATCAATACTTTTATTCATGATATTGCCCCTTTCTCAACAAATGGTACTTATTATAGCACACATTATTTTTAAATAAAAGAGTTTTATTAAAAAAATTAGAGAAATTAATCTCTAATTTTAATATGTGTTTCTCTTAATTGTTGTTCTGTTACTTCTGTAGGACCACCCATTAAGTTATCTTGTCCACTTACATTTGGTGGGAATAATTGAACTTCTCTTAGATTTTCTTCTCCAGTTAAAAGCATAATTATTCTATCTATACCAGGAGCCATTCCTGCATGAGGTGGAGCTCCATATTGAAATGCTGTATATAAACTCTTAAATTTATTTTTAACAGTTTCTTCATCATAACCCGCTAATTTAAATGCTTCTTTCATTATTTCTATGCTATGATTTCTTACTGCTCCACTTGCCATTTCACAACCATTACATACAAAGTCATATTGGTAAGCTAGTATATCTTCTATAGGTGTATTTTTAAGAGATTCTAGTCCACCCTGAGGCATACTAAATGGATTATGTCCAAAATCCCAACTATTAGTTTCTTCATTAAATTCATACATTGGAAAATCATTAACTATACAAAATTCGAATCTATCTTTATCAATTAATTCTAATTCTTCACCCAATTTAGTTCTTAAAAGTCCTGCATATTTAGCGCATTTCTTTTTATCAGATATTATAAATACTACATCACTAGACCTTAATTCTAATTCTTCCTTTAACATAGTTCTTTCTTCATCAGTAAAGAATTTATCAAGGCTTGACTTAAATGTTAAATCTTCATTAACTTTAATATAGGCTAACCCAGAAGCACCAACTTCTTTCATATATTCTTCTAGTTTTTTATACCAAGAATTAGGTTTATCAATATTACTAACTTTAATACCTCTTATAGTACTTCCTTTAAAAGGTTCAAAAGTAGTATTTTTGAATATATGAGTTAATTCACTTATTTCTAATGGATTTCTTAAATCAGGTTTATCAGATCCATATTTAAGAATTGCTTCTCTATATGGTATTCTTCTAAATGGTGCAGGACTTACATATTTGTCGCTGAACTTACTAAATGTATCATAGAATACTCTTTCACCTACTTTATATACATCTTCTTCTGTTACAAAACTCATTTCAAAGTCTAATTGATAAAATTCTAAGGTTCTATCAGCACGACAATCTTCATCTCTAAAACAAGGTGCAATTTGAAAATATCTATTTATTCCACTTACCATTAATAATTGCTTATAAATTTGTGGTGCTTGTGGTAAAGCATAAAATTTACCTTTGAATTTTCTACTTGGTATTATAAAGTCTCTAGCTCCTTCTGGACTACTAGTTGTAATTATAGGAGTAGATAATTCCGTAAAATCCATATCTTTCATAGTACTTCTAATAAAATCAATTACTTTACTTCTAAATATTATATTGTCATGTACCACTGGATTTCTTAAATCTAAGTATCTATATTTAAGTCTTGTTTCTTCACTAGCTTCTCTGCTTCTACTAGTTTCAAATGGTAATGTATTTAAACATTCACCTAAAACTTCTATAGATTTAATTTCTACTTCTACTTCACCAGTCTTCATATTTTTATTAATCATCTCTGGTGTTCTTAGATGTACTATTCCTGTTATGGTAACAGTGCTTTCTTTTACTATTCTATCTATTAAACTAGTGTCTTCAGTAATAGCTTGTACTATACCAGTTTCATCTCTTAGAGTTAAGAATGTTAAACCGCCTAATTTTCTAATTGAATTAACCCATCCAGCAATTCTAATTTCTTTACCTTCCATATCACTAGAAACATACCCACAATATACATTTCTATAAATATTATTAATTTCTTTCATAAATCCTCCTTCTTATAGAAAAAAACCTATAATCTAAGGACTATTACTAGCGGTGCCACCTTAGTTTATAGGTTTACTATACTCTCATTATCTTTAACGCTGATTAGCGATTTACTTAACGTTTTGTGTCTTCATATATATTATATTATTAGCTTACACCAAACACTAACTCTCTTTAAATACTTTATATATTACTCTTCAAAACAAATAACATAATTAAATTATATATCAATATTTTTTATTGTCAATAGGTTTTTAACATTTTTCAACTTATATAAATGAACTTAATATGAAAAGAAATACACCTAATCATTTGATTAAGGTGTACTTCAAAAACCAAACTGGGTGACACTTAATGTGTTAAACTAAATGTTCCTTTTTTATTATATGCAAGCTCTTCTGATAAATATGTTACAACAAATTTAATTTATTTTTTCAATAGTATATCCTTCTCTTGTATCTAATACACTATATCCTTTACTTGTTATTTCATTTCTTAAAGAATCTGCTAAAGCGAAGTCTTTATTTTTTTTAGCTTCAGCTCTTTTGATTGCTAACTCTTGAATATCTTCTGGAATTTCTTCCTTAGTTTCTTCAACTACTTCATCTAATTTTAATCCTAAAGCCTTATCAAAATCAATTATTAAATTGTAAATATCGATACTAGGATTTTCTTTTAACATTGTCCATACAACACCAATCGCAAGTGGTGTATTTAAATCATTTTCAATTGCTTCGTTAAATTTATTTCTATAATTGCTTAGTACGTTTTCATCTGTTTTATTTGTAGAATTTTTATGTACTTGTAGTTGTCTCATTAATTTATTTCTAGCAGATTTAGAAGCAGAAATGCTATCAAAAGTAAAGTTAAGTGGTTTACTATAATGAGTATTAAGTACAAAATATTTAAAGTCCATTGGAGAATAACCTTTTTTTTCTAAATCTTCAATAGTATAAATATTATTTAAGCTTTTACTCATCTTTCCACCATCTACTTGTAAGAAAGCACAATGCATCCAACATTTAACTACTTCATGTCCCATACAAGCATCATTTTGAGCAATTTCATTTTCATGGTGAACTGTCTTATGATCTATTCCGCCAGTATGTATATCTATACGTTCACCTAATATATCTGTACTCATAACAGAACATTCTATATGCCATCCTGGGCATCCTACTCCCCATGGACTATCCCATTTCATAATATGGTTAGGTTCTACAAACTTCCATAAAGCAAAATCAAATGGATGTTTTTTCTCATCGTTTTCTTCTATTCTTGCTACACCTTTTTCTGACATATCTTTATTACTAAGTTTACCATATCCTTTATATTTCATAGTATCAAAATATAATCCATCTTTAGTCATATATGTATAACCTTTTTCTTCAAGTCTTTTTATAAATTCAATCATCTTAGGAATATATTCTGTAGCCTTAGTTATATGTTCAGGCATATCTATATTTAATTTACTAGCATTATCCATAAATATATTAGTGTAATATTCAGCTATTTCTAATGGAGTTTTATTTTCTCTTTTACTAGCTACTTCCATCTTATCTTCACCAGTATCTGCATCACTTGTTAAATGACCTACATCAGTAATATTCATTACTCCTTCAATTTTATAGCCAGCATACTTTAATGTTCTTCTTAAAGAATCCATAAAAATATAACTTCTCATATTACCTATATGAGGATAATAATATACAGTAGGCCCACATGAATACATTTTAACTATATCTCCATACGGAATAAACTCTTCTACTTTTTTATTTAGTGAATTATATAATTTCATCATATCACTCCCATGTTTAAATTTTAAAATAATTTTATTTTTAAGTCAATTTATTTTGACTTAAAAAAGCTTTTTTCAATACCATCTTTTTTATTTTCTTCAACTACAATATTATTCTTCTCTATAACTTTTTTAATTTCATCATCTATTTGTTCTTTATTAAATCCTTCACTTATTCTTACACTACTAAGCATACTAATAAATTGTTCTAAGCTAGGTCTTTCAACATTTAAATATCTATCTAATATTTCTTTAGTTATATCTTGATTAAATAATTTTTCATAGCCATGAAATTCATTACTATTAAAAGATCCTTCTATCGTTGGTTCTTCTTCATTAGAATATATTCTACTATATTCATTCTTTGTAATAGGAATTAAAAAATTTGTATATAAATCTAATGCTGTATAATCTTTACCTAACAAACCTTCAGTATTCTTTTTAACACTATCCCAAGTAGCATCCATTGAAAATATTCCGTGTATATTATATTTATCATCATCTATTCTTATTACATTTCTTGCATGATTATAATTTATATCTTCCATTTTATCATAACCAGATACAACAAAATTCATTACTTTTATATTATCATCTAATCCATTAAGGATTATTTTTAGCATATCACTATATCCTACACACACAATATTACCAGTTTCTACTATTCTATGTGCTTCTCTCGAATCAAATGTATCTTTTTTGCTTTCATTATATGGAAACGTTTTCATTATATCATAAGCATACATTATTTTTTCTACAGGACTTAAATTGCTCTCGTTAATTAATCCTCTATAATATTTAATAGTTTCATATAATCCTTTATATTCATCATAATTAACTTCATTTAAATCATAAATTATTTTTAAATCACATTCATTATTAATAATATCTAATTTATCAGTACTATGATTCAATATTGACATATTTTTATAAACACACTTACTAATTTTATACTTACTACTCAAATAATTATAAGTTCTTAATAATAAATCTTCATTACCATTTACTTTAACATTAATTTCTTTATCATTTATAAAATCTATCTCAATCTCATTATCTTCTTCATATATATTAACTTTATATATTTTTTTATCTTTAATTACATTACTTAACTTTTCAATTATTTTTTTATCTATATTTTTAGTATAAATATTTATATAATCTGTATCATCTAGTATAGTACTAATTATTTTTAAATTTTTATATAAAATACAATTAAATCCACCACTAGTAACAGTAAATCCATCTTCTTTTATTATATCTTTATATAATAATGATGTATACACATTAACACTCATTTTTCTAATATTTGTTTCTTCTTGTATTCTTTTAATAGTATTATAGTCTAAATTACCATAACTAGTAATATTTAATTCTGTTAAATTAGGAAACTCTTTTAGAAACTCAAAATCATATTTTATATAATCAAATGGTATTTCTAATTTTTTTATTGTTTTAGGTATTTTAGTTTTTAATAGCTCAAAGAATTGTTTTGAAGATAATAATTCTTGTAAATCATATTCTTCTATAGAATTTTCTTTCATCATTCTAATGAATAGTTCATCTGTATCATAAGGATATATTGAAAATGAATCATTATTAAAATTAAAGTAATTTAAATATTTTTCCATATTATTCACCATTTACTATGTTTTCTTCAGTTAATGTTACATCATATATTTCATTTATTTTATAGTTACCTTTAGTTTTTATTTTAATAAAGTTTGGAGTATGACCTATAAAAAAACCATCTTTTTCTTCTTCAAATAAAACGGGTAAAGTTTTATTTACGAACTTATTATTAAATTCTTTTTCTAGTTTATTAGATAATTCTATTAGTTCTTTAACCCTTTGTTTTTTTATATTTCCATCCACTTTACCATTCATTTTACTCGCGGATGTTCCATATCTATCACTATATGGAAAGGCATGTATTCTTGTAAACTTACATTCATTTATAAATTCTAATGATTCTTTATGCATTTCATCTGTTTCAGTAGGAAATCCAACGATTACATCTGTCGTAAAACTAACATTAGGTTTAATTCTTCTTATTTCTTCCAATTTATTTTTAAAGAATTCTTTATTGTATCTTCTATTCATTAATCTTAAGGTTTTATCACAGCCTGATTGAAGTGGTACATGAAAATGTGGTACGATATTATCATTATTTTTAACTACTTCTAATACTTTTTCATTAAGTTCATTTATTTCTATTGAAGATATTCTTATTCTAATTAAACCTTCTATCTTTGATAAATCATTTAATAAATCTGCAAAGTCATAATCTCCATCTACATAATGCCCAGTATGAATTCCAGTTAGTACTATTTCTTTATGTCCATGATTAACTAATATTCTTGCTTCTTCAATTACTTTCTCATGCTTTTTACTTCTAACACAGCCTCTAACATAAGGAATAATACAATATGTACAGAAATTCTCACATCCATCTTCTATCTTAATATAAGCTCTAGTTCTATTATGAGCATGCTCTATTTCCATATCTTCAAATTCTATTTTATTCATATCATAAAAATAAGTTATTTTATTTCTATTTTTTAAATAATCTTCTAAGTAATCTAAAATCTTACTCTTATCTTTATTACCTAAAATTATATCTGCATCTATTTCATCTAATCTATTTGTATGATAACAATTTTGTACGTAACAACCACATACAATTATAATAGATTTAGGATGTTCTCTTCTTATACTATGTATAACTTGTCTACTTTTTCTATCGCTTTGATTAGTTACAGTACATGTATTAACTACATATATATCAGCATCTTTTTCACTAAAAACATAGCCTTTTTTAATAAAAAGGCTATAGATATATTCACTTTCATATGTATTTACTTTACATCCTAGTGTTTTAATATTAAATGTCATTATAATGCCCTCCTGAATTCTTTTAAACTTTGTAAAAATGCTTCTTCCTTATAATAAGGTTTATCATTAGTTTCACTATAAGTCTCTATACTCTTAGTATCAACTTTACCTATCTTAATACCATCTAAATTTTCTTCACTTTCATAACTTATAGTATTAGTACTAGCTCTTTTTAATAATTCATCATAACTAATAATAGCCTTATTCTCTTGTTCTTGTTCATATTCTTCAATTTGTCTTTCATGTGTTTCTAATTGATTATTCTTCTTCATTTCTTCTAATCTTTTTTCTAATTCAGAAGCACTTATAATCGCAAGTTCTTCTTGTTCATCTTCATAATTAGAAATTATATCTTTTTTATTATCTTCAAAATTAAATCTCTCTTGTTTAATAATAGGTTCTTTTTTTACTTCATCTTTAATAGAATTAATACTTTCATCAGTTTCATCAAATTCTTCATCTTCATAATAAAGTTTTTCATCCATTTGAAGTTTAATCAAATATATTATAGTAGCAATTATAACAAGTACTATAACAATTAAAAATATCAAAAAGAAATCACCCTTTAATAATAAACTTATAAAATTATTAATTCCACTACTCATATCATTCACCCTTTACATAGTTTACAACTGAACATACATTTATAATAACTGTCTCAGTTCTTAATACATTCGGGCCTAGAGAAGTTTTAGTAAATCCAATATTTTCAAGGTATTTTTCCTCATCTTTAGATATTCCACCTTCTGGTCCAAATACTAAATTTATTTTATCACATATTGACTCTTCATTTAACACCTTTTTAATACTTTTTACATTTTCCTTGTCAAGTGAACACAAAATATTTACACCATCACATACACTAATATCTCTAACATTAATTATATTATTTATTTTAGGTATATTCACTCTTCTAGACTGTTCACTAGCTTCTTTTACTATTCTTTCCCATCTAATTATTTTTTTACTTTCTTTTTCTTTATTTAATATAAATTTACATCTTTCAAAATTAACTGGAGTAAATTCACACACTCCCATTTCAGTACCCTTTTCAAAAATAAAACTAATCTTCTCTTCAGTAAGTACTGGAATATAAGCATGTATATATATTTCATCAGTACACTTATATACACCACTTATAGTAGCAGACACTCCATCACTATTTAATTTACACATATAAGACACTCCATCATTATTAACTATTAACTCATCTCCACACTTAATTCTCATAACATTCTTAATATGATGTAAATCCTCTTCATTTAAATGTAATATATCTTTTTTTCTAATTTTACTAAAATACTGTTGCATAACTAAATTTTATCAAATATAACAAAAAAAGTCTATTATTTCGCAATAATAAACTTAATATTTCTAACATGTAGAACTATTTTCATCCACTACATATGGATCATCAGTAGTTCCTGTTCCTGTTGCTTTGACACAAGAGTTTAGAGAAATGACTGGACGAACAGCAGAATTAGTATCTGTATGTTGAGTATTCAAACTAGGATAAACAGCATCTGAATACCATGTCCTTACAACTTTACTATCCCATTCAGCAGGTGACATTAGCCACCATCCAATAAGCTCACCAGCGGTTATTGATCTGCCATTACTATTACCTGCAAACCAAGCATAAGGTTTATTCATGTCTTGTCCAATTACTCCACCCGCATAAGCTATTTCGTCTGCTGTCATTAAGGCTATTGGGTAAGTAAGTTGTGCACTTGTATTTTCTACACTGAATGAATCTCTTATATCACTACAATTATATGTTGGTGTTTTATCTGTATATAATCTTTTATATGGTGCAAAACTAAAACTTGTTGTCGAACTATATGTTTGTCCTGTTCCCAAGCTTCTATCATTACAATATACCGCACTTGTACTTAAGTATTTTGTATAATTTGTTAAGTTGCTTTGATACCATGTATCTAATGTCATTTTTATTGTACTATCAGTTGTATTAGTCCTTATTTCATCTAACGTGCTATCATCCTCTCCATATTTATAACTAGCATATTTTGGACTATTATTTAAAGAATTAATTTTGCTTGTTTTAATATAAGCATTAATTGTGCTGGGATTAGTTCCTGCATATAGCAATCTTATACTTCCATCATGATTTGTTCTCATTATTCTCCAATATATATCTTTTACCATTTCAGTCACATATGTTGCCTTTTCTGTAGTCCATGTGCCTCCGTTTAAATTACATGTTTCCTCAGTAAATCCAACATATGGAATTAGGTCATCAGATACTACACAAACATTGGTTGAAGAACACTCATCACTTGTTTCAACTATTTTGAATCCAGTGTCATACATATAATTTACTTTACGTTCATTATATATACACCCATTGATTGTTTCTTTACCAAACTTTACCCAGTTATTAGTTGTATTCCCTGCATAATAGTAAATTTCTTGTGGTACATCTGTTATTCCCGTTATACTTTCTGTTGATGTAAACAATGTTCCCGTTGTTGTATCATTAAATGGACTACTAAATGAAGTTCTTTCACTTATTGTGGGATTATCTCTTAATATTGCTTCACTCAACAAAATTGGTCCTTCTGTTCCTTTAGTTATATAAATCTTACCTGTTACTACTTTGCCCATATCTTCTTTTTGATTTCTATCTTCTTCTTTAAATTTAACTGATATAGTATATTCTTGTGTTGCTTTTCCATTAATTGAAGAACTATATGCTAATATTGTATCTGTTGCTGTATCTGATTTTGGTAGTACTTCAAAGTCTGTCATGTTATAACCACCATTAGTACTTGTTATTTTATATACTAAATTATCAGATGCAAATGTATTTACTAAATCTTGAATAACTAAATTATATTTATATACACTTTTAGTTTTATTTTCTATACTAAATGTTTTAGTTAATTCCCAACCAGGTTCTATATCTACTCCTTCAATTTTATCTCCATTATTAAATATTACTCTTAAATCTCCAGTACTTACTGTAACTGTTCTTTTTCCTCCTTCAACATTAGATACAAAATATGCTAGTGTTATACCCAACAAAGTAATTAAAACTAATGCTAAACCAAATAATATATATTTCTTTTCTTTACTCATGATATCATCCTCTTACACTAAACTAATAATATCAAAAAAAGTAGTATTTTTCAACTACTTTTACATAAATAAATCTAAAGTTAATTGACTGCTTTCTGGAAGTTCATCTAGTGCTCCAAGTCCTCTTAATCTATCAATTAACGCTTGACTAACTTTACCTCTTACTTGTAAATCTTCTATACTTACATAAGGTCTATCTTTTCTTTCTTCAACAATTTTTAAAGCGGCTACATCACCCATTCCATCTAAAGTTGTAAATGGAGGTATTAATCCTTTACCGTCTGGTGTAACTTTAAACATTGTTGCATCGCTATCTTTTATGCTAATATTAGTAAAATAGAAACCTCTTTCCACCATTTCGTTACATATAGTTAAACTTGAAAGGGTACTATCCTCTTTATTACTTCTATCAAAACCTTTAGCTTCCAAATTTTGTATTGCTTGTTTAATAGCTGTTTTACCTTTAATCATTGAATCCAAATCGAAATCACTTTGTCTAATACTTAAATAAACTCTGTAATAATTAATTGGATGATATAGTTTAAACCAAGCAACTCTTATACCATTAATAACATATGCAGCAGCATGGGCTTTAGGAAACATGTATTTAATTTTTTCGCATGACTTTATATACCAATCAGGTACATCATGTTCTGTAAGTATTTGTTTAAATTCAACCCATTTTTCTGGATCTTTACCAACTTTGCCTTTACGAATAAATTCACTCATCTTGAATGCTTGTCCATTAGGTATTCCAGCCTTTATTAAGTAAAGCATTATGTCATCACGACATCCTATAACTTTATCAAATTCACAAGTTCCATCGAGTATCAAATCTCTTGCATTGCCGTTCCAAACATCTGTACCATGAGATAATCCAGATATTTTAATTAAATCTGCAAACTTTTGTGGTTTTATTTCTTCAAGCATATTGATTACAAAATTTGTACCAAATTCAGGTATTCCAAGAGTTCCAGAATAACAATTTATTTGTTCACGAGTTACACCTAAAGCTTCTGGACTATTAAATAAACTTATTACTCCCCTATCATCTAGTGGTATATCATTTATATCTATTTTAACATCATCACTTAAATATTTTAGTACTGTTGGATCATCGTGACCTAGTATATCTAGTTTAAGTACATTTTCTTCTATATCATGGAATTCAAAGTGTGTTGTATACCAAGCAGCCTCTGTATTTTCAGCCGGATATTGATAAGGAGTAAAGTCAAAAACATCTTTATAATCAGGTATAACTATAATTCCACCTGGATGTTGTCCACTAGTTCTTTTAATACCAGTAATACCCTGTGCAAGTCTTTCTATTTCAGGCCTACGCATTGTTATACCTTTATCTTCTGCATATATTTTAACAAAACCATATGCTGTTTTTTCAGCAATAGTAGAAACAGTACCTGCACGATAAACATTCTTTTCTCCAAATAACACTTTAGTATAGTTATGAGCTTCTGCTTGATATTCTCCACTAAAGTTCAAATCTATATCTGGTGTTTTATCGGCATTAAATCCAAGGAAGGTTTCAAACGGAATATCTTGACCTTGTCTTTTCATTAAAGCACCACATTCACAATGTCTTTCTGGCATATCAAATCCACTACCATATGTCAAATTAAGTGGTTTACCATCTAATTCAAATATACTCTTTTTGCATTCTGGACATACATAATGAGGGGGCAACGGATTAACTTCAGTTATACCACAGAAGGTTGCAACCAAGCTTGAACCAACACTACCACGGCTACCAACAATATAACCATGAGCATTAGAATTTTCTACAAGTCTTTGTGCAATCAAATAAATAACATCATAACCACCATTTATAATACCTGACAATTCTTTATCTAGTCTTGTAGCAATTATTTCTGGTAACTCTTCTCCATAAATTCTATGTGCATTACCATAAACAGTATCTTTTATTATTTGTACAGAATTTTCCATTCTAGGAGGATTTAACCCAGGTTTAACTATTTCTACAGTATCAAACATATCGGCAACTTTATTTGAATTAGTTACAACTATTTCATAAGCTTTTTCTTCACCTAAAAATTCAAATTCTTTAAGCATTTCTTCTGTTGTCATCAAATATGCATTAGGTATTGTTTTAATATTAGGCTTAAATAAAGGATGGAATCCACCACCAGGTTGTTTCTGTACAACTAAAATCTCTCTGTATATATTATCTTCAGGATCTAATGTATGAACATCTCCTGTAGCAACCACCATTTTATCTACTTTTTCTGCACTTCTAATTATTTTATTTATTATATTATAAATATCAGCTTTACTAGTTACCTCTCCACTTTCAACTAAATAGCCCATTATACTAGGTGGATTAATCTCTATAAAATCATAATATTTCATTAAATTCATTAATTCTTCTTCAGTATTTCTTTTTGCTGCTTCAAATATTTCACCATTAACACATCCACTTCCTATTATTAAACCTTCTCTATGCTTAGTCAATAAACTTTTAGGAGTTCTAGGAGTTTTATAAAAATACTTAGTTGTTGCATAACTAATAATTTGAAACATATTTCTAAGACCAACATTATTAATAGCATAAACCGTCACATGATAAGGCCTATTCATTTTATATGCTAAATCAGGATTAACTAATTTTTTTAAATCACTTATTGTTTCATAACCACTACTTAATGCTTTCAACATTTTATAAAAAACAAGTGCTGTTCCCTCAGCATCATAGTCAGCACGATGGTGCTTATCTTCTTCAAAGTGTACTCCGTATCTCTTAACTAATGCACTTAAACTATGTTTAGTAGCATCTGGATTTTGTGCTTTACTTATTTCCATTGTATCAAGTACTACATTATCAAATGTTCCTAAATTATATTTTTGGTATGCACTCTCCATAAAAGATATATCAAATCTTGCATTTTGTGCAACCATTGGAGCATCTCCAATCCACTCTTTAAATCTTTTTACTACAGTTTCTTCATCATCTTTATCTTTTAACATTTCATCTGTAATATTTGTAAATGTTGTAGTCCATTCTTTTAGTTTAAATCCAGGATTAATCAATTCATCAAATCTATCAGTAATAGTACCATTTTTTATTTTTACTGCACCAATTTCTATCATTTGGTCTCCTGCAGTTGCATTAAATCCTGTTGTTTCTGTATCAAATACAACATATTCACTATTCATCAAACTTTTATCAGAATCTTTATTTATTATTAATACTTCATCATCTACAACAAATAGTTCTACTCCAAAATATACCTCTAAATCTTCTTTGCCTTTATATACTTTAGGAAAACATTGAATACCATTTTTGTCAGTAATTCCAACCCCACGCATACCAAAACTTTTGACTTTTTTAAGTAACTTTTTGGGTTCAATTAAGCCATCCATTTGACTCATAGTTGTATGACAATGTAATTCAACTCTTTTGACAGGAGCATTATCATGTCTTTTACTAACTTCTCTATTAAATGTTTCTATATCTCTTATATTAAACACTAAATCATTTAAATAAGTATCATGTTTAACATAACCTTTCATTCTATACCAAGAGCCCTCTTGAATTCTTTTACCTAGCATTTTAGTTATATCTTTATCTTTAGTAAATATTTTAGCATATATACTATCAGTATAATCACTTATTTTATATGTAATTATATTAAATCCACTAGCAGTTTCTTTTAGTTCACTACCGAACACAAAAACTTCTACCGTAACATCATTCATTTCTGCAATTATATTTTTAACAGGTGTGGCATTACTTTTTATAGGATTTCCCATAATAAGAGGACTTTCTTGTTTTTCTATAACCTCTACTATATCTTTTTGTTTAATCATTTCTTGTATTTCATTACTCTTACTTTCACTTATACAGACATTAATTTTAACACCTAAAAATCCCATATTTAATAAAAATTCTCTCATTTTAGGAATAACTTCATTAATCTTATTTAACTCTGCATTACTAGATACTTCAAAATTAATATTTAATCCATCTATATTAATATCTTCATCTTTAATACTCTTAAGCATAGGACACTTCTCTTGATAATTATTAAATATATATAATACATATTCTTTTAATTTATCTATATCATCATGTTTCCATACAAAATAAACTTTACTAATTAATGGTAATTTACTAGATTTAACACATAACAAATCAAATAAACTAACATCTATCATTTTATCTATCATTATATAAAGTGTCCAAGTACTATTATAATTATCTACTAAAACATTTTCTAATTTAGCCCCTTCAAAAAATTTATAATACTCTTTCTCTAAATTAATTTTATCAAAAAATCTTACTAACCTATTATCCATTTAACACACCTTCTGTCATAATATTTATTATAACAACTAACATTTAAATTAACAAGCAAACAATAGAAAAAAATTGACTTTATAAAGCCAATTTTCTAGAAGCACCAATAGCATTATTTTTAATAGTACTTAATCTATAATCCCTATCATACAATATTTCACTACACATTAGTTTATCAAAATAATAATTAGGTTTATTTAAATCATAACTACTAGAATTATTAACTACTATTGGTAATTCATTAATCAAATAATTATTAGATTTCTTATAACACACTACAGACAACGTAGGTTTATTATTAGCATCATAATTAACTAGAACCCCTTCTACTTCTTCTAAACTTGATAAATATTCAACTAATAAATCAAGTTTTATTTTATTTCTTACTTCCATACTACTTCCTACTTTCTAATAAAATTTTAATATTTTTTATTTAAAAATGCAATATTTTTATTATAATTCTAAGAAAAATACCTCTAAACCTTTCTCTTTATCAAAAAAACCAGTTTTAATTTGATAATCTATATCAGATAATTTTAATAAAATATCTTTTATTTCACTCTTACTTATATTTAAAGAATTACTATAAGCTAGTTGAACTCTATAAGGATGTTCTTTTAATTTAACACCTATATCTTTAAAATTATACCCATCTTCATATAATACTTTAACTTGATATATAAGTCTAAATTGATTAGCTAACAATGATAATATAACTATAGGTTCTTCTTTATCATTTAGTAACTCTTTATATAAATTAAATATTTCTCTTTTATTCTTTCTTATACTAGCATCTACTAATTTAAATATCTTATTATCATCATACTTAGTAACTACTTTTTTAACATCATCTAAATTAATAACTTTTTCATTTAATTTATATAAATACAACTTATCTAATTCACTATCTATAACATTAGAATTCTCTTTAAGTCTATCCGCTATTTCATTTATAGATATATTATCTATTTTAAAATCCAACTCTTCAAAATATTTCTTAATATAATCTTTAATATTACTACTATCTAATAATTTAAATTCTTTAACTGTACACTTACTCTTAATTAATTTAACTAATTTTTTTCTTTCATCTAACTTATCTACAACAATTTTAAATACTAATATAACATCCGAGTTGGGATTTTCTATATAATTATTTAATTTATCACTATCTAAAGTTTCTTTCCCAGTTAAAAATAAACACTCATTCAAAATAACTATCTTTTTATTACCAAATAAATCAGTATAGGAACACTCATTTATAACTTCATCTATAGTAGTATCTTTATAATTATAAACTATTTTAGTCTCTATAGAATTATCTTTAATTAATTTATTTATAAATCTATCTATGTCATTTTCAAATTCACCATATAAAAGATAAATCATCTCATACACCTCACAAATATTATAAAATAAAAACTAGAATTAATCTAGTTTAAATAACATTTATAGTATACACTTCATCATCTAATAAGAAATTAGGATTTTCTAATTTAATAGTATTATTTAATACAAAACTAATTCCTATTGTTTTAATATGCTCTAATAAATCTTTTAAATTAGAATATCTTTTTAACTTAATAACTTTAAATTTATTTTCATAAATTAAAGTAACATATATATAATCTCTTATAGTTTTATGTTTTAATTCATTATATATATCTATTATATTATATAAACTCAATGAATTATCACTTTTCTTAAAGTCGACTTTAATATTAGGATAAGTTCCAAGATTATTAAATAACAATTGATAACTATTAAAATCTCTCTTATCAAGTATAATTTTAATTTCTAAATCACTCATATTTTCACTTATAACATCTAAAGTTTCTAATATTATGTTAATATTATCTTTTAATATTGAATAATCTCTTAAATCATATTTATTTTTATAACTAACAGATACTTCAAGCTTATTATCTTTTATATATTTATTTACACTATTAACTACAATTTCTTTATTTATATCATATAAATCTTTAACACAAAATTCTTTAGACTTTACTTTATCAATAAAATCATTTTCTACTATAACAGTCTTCTTAACTCCACCTATACCAAATATTTCTGTAAGACCACAAGCTTTACCACTTACTGGACTATAATAATTATCATAAATAACATCATTCTTAAAAACATACCCATCACTATTCAAATTAATTTTTTCTTTAAATACATAAGGTATGTATATATAATCACTAGTTAAGAATGTTTCAATTTCATATTCTCTCATAAGTCAATTATAACATATGTTTGTAAATAATGGAATACCCAAAATAAAAGCAGGTTTTCACCTACTTATTATATAATTTTTTAACTCTAGTATAAACTTCATCATTTGTAATAATTGTATCATTTTCCATAATACCAACTAATATTGGTTCAGTATATACTCTACCTTGGGCAGTATCTTTATAGCATATATTTCCATTTAAAATATACCCTTCAGGTGCTTTATATACCTTATAATATTCTTTATTTACTTCATCAACAGAATGTTCAATTACTTTATCCTTAAATAAAAATCTAAAAGGACATTTATAATTTAAATGATCTGTATCATTATCTAACTTTATTCCTCCAACAGTTAAAATACCTAATAAACCCAAACCAGCCATAGTAATATTGAATTTATTTGTTACTTTTTGTTCACTCTTTGTCTTTTCCATACTGCTCCCCCATCTTATTAATTATATTTTTTAGTAAGAACCAACTCTTCTTTATCATTATAATTATCACTAGTAATAGAAGGATATTCATCTGAACCTATAATTATTTCTTTATCTTTGCTTTCTTTTTTTCTAGTATAGATAAACCCATCTTTAGCGCGGTATCTCTCATAACCATCAGGTACCCATCCATTCATATAACCATTAGGAATTATTTCCTCTTCATATGTTTTTTCCTTTGGATATATTCTTCCCATTTCATCACGATATAAATCACAACTACTAGGTGCATAATGACCCTCATAGCCATCAGGAACTTTTACTTCTTTCTTTTCACTCTTTTTAGCATAAACATTTCCATTTTCATCACGATATAATTCATAACCAATTGGTGCACAAAAATTTTTGTAGCCATTAGAAACCTTAGTTTCATATTTAAAACTAGTATTAGTTTTACCACGAAGAACAATTCC
Organism: uncultured Bacilli bacterium; assembly: GCA_934096405.1. Lineage (GTDB taxonomy): Bacteria > Bacillota_I > Bacilli_A > RF39 > UBA660 > CAKOLN01. The sequence continues at coordinate 14,483 of CAKOLW010000003.1, read as the reverse complement.
CATTGAAATAACACTAGCTAGTGATAAAGCCATAAAGCTTAATCTTAGTCTAAACATATGATTTTCAAATCCTATATCTGGTAATCTTTCTCCTTCATATTTATTACCTAATTCTTTTTTACTCATGTTTCTCCCCTCGAATTAATGATATCATATTTTATCTAAAAAAACAAGTTCAAGTACTTAATATACTACTTTTTATTTAAACTTTTAATTACCTCTCCTAGTATTTTAACAGCCTTCTTCATAGTTAAATCATCTTCTATATCAGAAACTTTATATTCATTATTAACTATCTCATATAACCCTACTACTACATTAAGTTTACCACTATCATCAAAACTATTATCAGTATAATATATGTATTTATTACCATTTTCTTCTTCATAAGTAAATAAAACACTATACTTTTTATCATTAATTGTCACTGTTTCTATCATTAATATTCTCCTTATCAAATTCATTTAAATATTCCAATGTATTCTTAGCAACTTCACTAGGTAAAATAGTTTCCAATTCTTCAAGTGTAGCCTCTTTAATCTTTTTTAAACTACCATATTTTTTAAGTAATTCTTTCTTTCTAGTTGATCCTATTCCTTCTATATTATCAAGTACACTAGATATACTACCTTTACTTCTAATCTGTCTATGATAATTAATAGTAAATCTATGTACTTCATCGCTTATTCTAGTTAATAAATAAAACACATTACTTTTCTTATCTATTTTATAACTATTTAAAGTATCTCCATCAATTAATTCACTTAATGTATGTTTATCATCTTTCATAAGTCCACATACTTTAATAGATAAATTCAAATCATTAAGTACACTTTTACAAGCATTAATCTGATTAATACCACCATCTACAAGTATTAAATCAGGTTTTCTAGAATTATTCATTAATACACTTTGATATCTTCTATAAATAACTTCTTTCATACTTCCAACATCATCATTTTGTTCCTTGCTAATCTTAAACTTTCTATAATCTTTCTTACTAGGAACTCCATCTATAAATGTTACCATACCACTTACAGTAAATGATCCAAATAAGTTAGAATTATCAAAGCTTTCAATTACACTCAAATTATCTATTCCAACAATATTACCTAACTCTCTAGAAGCATCAAAACTTCTTTCATTCTTTCTATATTCCATTTCTATATTGTTATCTAAATTAATTTTAGCATTAGTTTTAGCTAAATCAAATAAATGCTTTTTCTTTCCTTTAATCGCAGTAACTACTTTAGAATCTAATAAACTATTAAGTAATTCTATATCTAATTCTTCTGGAACAATTATTTCTTTAGGAGGTATATTCTTTTTTTGATAAAAATTAACTATATAATATTCCATAGTATCATTAATTTCATCTATCAAAGGAAATATATTCTTTTTATTACCTACTAATTTACCATTTCTTAAAAAGAACACTACTATACTTATATAACCATTTTCATAATAATAATTGAATATATCTCTATTAATTCCATCATTAAGTTCAACTTTTTGTTTTTCAAATACAACCTTAATATAATCAAGTTCATTCTTAAGTTCTAAAGCAACTTCATAATTTAAATTATCAGAATTAACCTTAATCTTTTCATTTATTTTATTTATAAGTATATCATCATGTCCATTAAGTATAAGTGTTATTTCATTTCTTAAATCAGTTGTATCCAAATCTTTAAATACACAATAACCTAAGCATTCACCTATATGATAGTATAAGCATTCTTTTTTAGGCATTTTATCACACTTTTTTAAAGGATATAACCTATTTATAAGATTAACTATTCTTCTAGCCGCGCCTACATTAGGATAAGGTCCAAATAACATTTTATTTTTCTTATTAATATTTATTTCTCTTTTAACAGTTAATGTAGGATATTTATCATTTTTAAATTCTATATATGGATAACTTTTATCATCTTTAAGTAATATATTATATTTAGGATCATACTTTTTAATAAGATTTATTTCTAATATAAAAGCTTCTAATTCACTACTAGTAACTATATAATCAAAATCTACTATTTCACTAACTAATTTTTTAGTTTTACCAGTTTGAGTTCTATTAAAATAACTATTAAGTCTTCTTTTTAGTATTTTAGCTTTCCCTACATATATTATAGTACCATCTTTATTTTTCATTAAGTAACAACCAGGTAGCATAGGTACTAAAGATAATTTTTCTTTAATCATAAATATCACCACTTCATTTATATTTTACCAAATTTAGTTTGTTTTTTACATATAATTTTTTTCCTTTATTTAATAAGTTATTTTGCTTGACTATAGTACATTTATTTGATATCATATTTTTAGTTCACTTAATTGTCAGGTGATTTTCCCTCAGTCCTTTTTAGGAAGGAGGTGAGGTCCTATGAAAGGGTATATTAATGGAATATTTGATTATTCTAATTATTATATTAGTTTTATTAATAAAACTATTCGAAGATTAACTTCGAACTTAGTAAGGGGGTCAAAAATTAAGAAAAACACCTTTCTAGTTAGAACGGTGTTTTTCCAAGTCATCAAGGACTGAGAACACCTGACCGACTAAAGTTAAGTGAACTCTTTTTATATTGTATTCAATATGTCCATCTGTATACATTATACTAAATTTTATTTATTCTGTCCATTATTCTTCATTAATTTTTTCAATTATCTTTTCTATTTTTTGACCATATTCAATTGACTCATCATATACAAATCTTATTTCTGGAATATGTCTAATATTCAATTTACCAGCTAAACTACTTCTAAAATAGCCACTTGCATTATTTAAGTCTTTTAAAACTTTATCCTTATTTTCATTATCTAATGTAGTAAAATAAACTTTAGCAAAAGATAAATCATTTGTAACAGTTGCATAAGTTAATGTAACATATTTAAAATCTTCATCTTTCGCATCAGTAAGTAAAATCATGCCAAGTTCTTTTAATAAATCAGAAGCTACTCTTTCTCCTTTTAATTTCATTATCTCTTTACTTCCTTCATTTCATATGCTTCAATTACATCACCAACTTTAATATCAATAAAGTTTTCTAATGTAATACCACAATCAAATCCATTTTTTACTTCTTTAACTTGATCCTTTTCTCTTTGTAAACTTCCTATTTTACCAGTATATACTACCACTCCATCACGAATTAATCTTACAAGACTATTACTTTTTACAACACCACTAGTAACATGACTACCTGCGATATTACCAACTTTAGAAAACTTAAATATTTGTCTAACTTCAGCATTACCAGTAATAACCTCTTCGTATTCAGGATCAAGCATACCTTTCATAGCTGCTTCTATTTCTTCTACTACTTTATAAATAATATTATATAATCTAATATCAACATTATATTGTTTAGCTGTTTCTTTAGTTTCATGACTAGGAACAACATTAAATCCAATAATAATTGCATTTGATGCACTAGCTAACACTACATCACTTTCTGTAATAGTTCCTACTCCACTTCTTATAACTGATATTTTAACTCCATCAACACTTATCTTTTCAAGAGCATTTTTAACTGCCTCTTCACTACCTTTAACATCAGTTTTAAGTACTATATTAATTTCTTTATGACCTTCTTTAATAGATTCAAATAAATCATCTAGACTTACTGCCTTCTTAGCATATTTCTTTTCTTTTTGTATATTTGATCTCTTTTCAGCTACACTTCTTGCTTCTTTTTCACTTTCAAATGCCATAAATTTATCTCCAGCGACTGGTACTTCATTAAGTCCTGTAACTTCAACTGGAGTACTAGGTAAAGCACTAGTTAAATCAATACCATTACTATTTTTTAAAGTTCTTACTTTACCAAATGAAGAACCAACTACAATAGGATCTCCTAATCTTAAAGTACCATTATTAATAAGAAGTGTTGCAACTGGTCCCTTATTTTTATCTAATTTAGCTTCAATAACTGTACCTACAGCATACCTATTAGGATTTGCTTTTAATTCTTGCATTTCAGCTAAAGCAATAATATTCTCTAATAATAAGTCAACATTTTCTCCAGTATGAGCAGATAATTTAACAAATATAGTATCTCCACCCCATTCTTCAGGAGTCAATCCATATTCACTCATCTCACTCATTATTTTATCAATATTTCCTATACCTTTATCTATTTTATTAATAGCCACTATAATAGGAACTCCAGCACTTTTAGCATGGTCTATTGCTTCTTTAGTTTGTGGCATAACTCCATCATCAGCAGCCACTATTATAACAACAATATCAGTAATCTTTGCTCCTCTTGCTCTCATTTCAGTAAATGCAGCATGTCCAGGAGTATCAATAAATGTAATTAAATTACCTTTAATCTCAACTTGATAAGCACCAATATGTTGGGTAATTCCACCTGCTTCTCCACTTACAACATGAGAATGTCTTATATAATCAAGTAAACTTGTTTTACCATGATCAACATGTCCCATAATAGTAACAATAGGCGGTCTTGGAACTAAATCATTCTCATCATCAATAATTTCATATTCTTCAAAATTACTAATATCTTTACTTTCTTCTTTCTTTAATTCTTTATTATATTCTAAACATACAACTTCAGCATCTTCAAATGTAATAGCCTGATTAATATTAAGAATTAATCCCATACCAAACATCTTCTTAATTATCTCTTCATCTCTTATACCAAGTTTACTAGCTAAATCTTTAACAGTCATACCATCAGTATAAAGTATTACATTTGTATCATCTTCACTCTTATTAGTTTGTAACTTAGTTTTATGCTTATAAATATTCTTCTTTTCTTTCTTAAAATCTTCATTCTTATTAGAATCTTTTTTCTTTAATTTAACTTTCTTAGTTCTTTCTTCAGTTAAATCTTCATCTATTAAATTATTAGCTCTATCTTCTAAGTTAAACTTATCTTCTAATTCTTCACTAAGTAAATTTTCTTCTACTTCTTCATTAGTAGCCATTTCTCCAATAACATTATCTAACATTATAATATCATCATCTTCTAAATAATCATTTTCACTACTAACCTTTATGCCTAAACTTTTACATTTATCTAAAACACTATTAACACTAACATTTAAATCTAATGCATAGTCTTTTACTGTCATATAAGCACCTTCTTTCTAATTAATTTTATTTAATAATTCATCATATATTTCATCACTTATACTAGTTTCTAAATGTCTTTCAAGACTCTTACTTTTCTTAGCACTTTCTATAACACTTTTATCTTTTTTTAGGTAAGCACCTCTTCCATTAGCTTTTAATGTATCATCAACAATTACATTACCTTCTGGAGTTCTTACTACTCTAAGTAAATCTCTTTTCTCACACTTTTCTTTAGTAACTACACAAGTTCTCATAGGTATTTTTTTATTTTTCATATTTACACCTTATTTATTAATTTCTTTATTTATATCATCTAAAGTCTTAATATTTAATTTATATCTAGTTAATTTACTAGCTAATTTAATATTAATTCCTTTTTTACCAATAGCTAAACTTAAATTTTCATTATCAGTTATAACTAAAGCTTCTCTTTTCTTTTCATCTTGTATTGTAACATTTAAATTCTTAGCTGGACTTAAAGCATTTTCTATAAATTTTTCTGGATTCTCATCATATAATACTAAATCTACTTTTTCTCCATTTAAAGCCTTAATTATATTAGCAATACGAGTACCTTTTTCTCCTATACAACTACCTATAGCATCAACATTAGGATTTATACTTTCAATCGCAACTTTACTTCTTACCCCTGCTTCACGCGCAACACCATGCATTATTAGTATTCCTTCAGCAAATTCAGGTATTTCATTTTCAAATAGTCTTTTTACAAATCCATAATGTTTACGACTTAATCTAATTGAAGGCCCTTTAGTAGTTTCTTCAACACTTACTATATAAACTTTAACACTATCTCCCATTCTTAAAGTTTCTCCAGGAATTAGTTCATTTTTAGGTAATATTCCTCTTGCTTTTCCAAGATCAACATAGTAATTTCTATTATCTTCCATTGCTAAGAAACCAACCATCATTTCATCTTGTTTATCTCTAAATTCATCCATAATTTGATTTCTTTCAACTTCTCTAATCTTTTGAAGTACTACTTGTTTAGCAACACTAACTGCTACACGACCAAAATCTTCAAAGTCTACTTCATTTTCAATAACATCTCCTACTTTATAGTTAGGATTTATTTCTTGAGCTTCTTCTAGACTTAATTCTGTATCCTCATTTTCTATTTCATCTACTACAGTCATTCTTCTAAATAGACGAATCATACCATTTTCAGTATTAAACTCTGCTCTTACATCAGCATCTTCTCCAGTGTTCTTTTTATAACCTGCTGCTAGAGCATTTTGCATTGCTTCCTTTACTACCTCTGGATCTATATTTTTTTCTTTAACTATAAAATCAAAAGCTGTTTTAAATTCTTTATTGTTCATCTTCTGAAACCTCACTTCCTACATCTAATACATATTCATTATTTAACTCTGGTATATCTAAAGTATCTAATAATGGATTAATTATTTCACTTGCTTTAGCACATAATTCAGTATCAACTATATTTCCATTATTAATTGTAATAAATAATGTATCTACTCCATCTTCTTTTTCAAACTTAACATCAGTTACTTCTACACCAATAGTTTTTAATGGCTCAGTAACTACTTCTAATATCTTTTCTTTCACTATATCCTCCTTATCAAATTAAAGAGTGGGATTTCTGTCCCACTCATCAAGTAACTTAATTATATCAAATTATTTTATCTATTACAATACTTAGCACGAAGAATTTTTTTCATCCACTACATATGGATTATCAGCAGTTCCTGTTCCTGTTACTTTAGCACATGATTTTAATGATATTACAGGACGGACACCATAATTAGAGTTTGTACTACTCATTGCTAAATATGCATCACCATCAAAAGCACAACTCCACTGATAAGAATTTTTTCCATCCCAACGATTAGGTGACAAAGACCACCATCTAGTATTACCTGTGATTGAATTTCCTTTACTATTTGTGTGTAACCAAGCATATTGACTACTCCATGATGGATTTCTCCAACTTCCAGCAAACCACATTTCATCAAATGTCATTAAAGCTATTGGGTAATTTAATTTAGCACTTGTATTATCTACACTAAACGCATCTTTTTGATTATAACAATCATAAGTTGGTGTTAAATATGAATATGCTCTTGTATATGATTCATAATAATATCTAGTACTTGCTGAATATATTCCACTTATACCTCTATCATTACAATATACTGCACTTGTACTCAAGTATTTTGTATAATTTGTTAAATTATTTTTATACCATGCATCTATATATGTTTTTACTGTACTATCTATTGTATTATTTGTCATTGTATCATAAGAAGTATCTTCTCCATACTTATATCCCGCATATTTTGTGCTATTAGCTGAACTATTATATGCACTTGTTCCAATATAACCGTTTGTTGTATCAGAGCTTGTTCCGGAGTAAAGTAATCTTACACTTCCATCATGATTTGTTCTTATTATTCTCCAGTAAAATCCTCCGAATTTTACCCAGTTATTTGTTGTATTTCCAGCATAATAGTATACTTCTTGTGGCACATCAGTTATTCCACTTATACTTTCTGTTGAAGTAAACAATGTCCCAGTAGTATTCTCAGTAAATAGTCCTACAAAGTCAGTTATATCATCATTATTACTTCTTACGTTTCTTGTCGGATTATCTCTCAACATTGCTTGTGACAATGTTAAAGGTATATTATCACATATTATTACATCACTATTAGTTTTTTCTTTAATATTATTTGATTTAATATCTTTTTTAGTAATTTTATTTCCTTTAAATACATAATCATCATTAATAACAGTAAATTTTGTTATATTACCATCATCATCAATAGAAATGTCATAAGAAATATTTTCTTTATTTTCTACATCCAATGAATCACCTATACCATGTGTAAAACAAAACCTAGTTGAATAATCTCCATCACTAGTTCTTGATAAATATGTAGGATACACACTATTATATATAGTTAATACTTCATTTTTAAATGCAGACTTAGTTCCCTTTTTAAACAATCTTATAACATTAGGTGCAACTATTAGCATAATTACTCCTATTAAAGCAATAACTGCTAATAGTTCAACCAATGTAAATCCTTTTTTACTTTTCTTCATTCAATACCTCCTAACAAGTACTAGCATCTTCATCAACGACATAAGGATCAGTTGCAGTTCCAGTACCATTTAATTTAACACATTTATCTAGTGAAATTACAGGTCTCATAACAGCCAAATCTCCTCCTGAAGAATCAATGTTTAAACTAGAGAAACTTCCCGGATAAATTGCACCATTAATTGCTGCTACTCTTGAATTTCCATTGTTCCAATTAATAGGTGTCATAGTCCACCAAGAATAATATTCAATCAAAGTATTTCCAGTACTTGTACTAAAATACCAAACATTTGGATATGGACCACCAGCAAAAACTATTTCATCTAAAGTTATTAAAGCAATTGGGTAAATTAATTCTCCATTTCCTCCTGAAGCTTTACTTACACTAAACTTATCAGCATCACCGGCAGTAGCAAATGTACCACCATTACCATTTCCTCCACATTTATAAGAAGGCGTTTTATTAGATAATCTAACAGAAGCACCATATCTGAAATAATCGGATGAAGAAGTAGAATAAGTACCACTACCAATGCTTCTATCATTACAATAAATTGCATCCATACTAATATACTTTTCATATTTATATGAAATATTTTTTTCATACCATGATTCTAACTCTTCTAATATAGTACTAATGTTTTCATTTGTTCTATTATTTTCTAAAGACCCACTTGTTCCATACATAAATCCAACATACATTGGATCAGAAGAAATACCAGTTAAATCTTTATATTTTCTAGTAGTACTATACAATTTACTATCATCAATTGTATCATGGTTCTTTCCTACAAATAATAACCTTATTCCACCATTTTCATTAGTTCTTATTATTCGCCAATAATAATTAGCAAACTTAAACCAATTGTTGTTTATATTACCATAGTAATAATATACTATACTTCCATCTTCTGTTTCATTAGTTTTATAAATTGTTCCATTTTCGATAGGCTCATCATGATATGGTGAAAAATCAGTTCTTTCACTTACTATTGGATTATCTCTTAACAAAGTTTGTGTCAAAGTTAATCCCTCTCCACTACAATTTAAATATTGAGTTTTATCATTAACTTGAACACTTTCAACTTTTATATCACTTTTGTCTAATCCATTACTATTAGATATAGAAATATTATAATTCTTATTTTTAACTTTAATTTTTATTACTTTTCCTTCATTATTTAATTGTATATCATAATAAAAATTATTCTTATCTTTTATTTCTAACTTATTTAAAGTTTCATCTTCTCCTAAACAATATCTTTTACTTGTATCACCTTCTGATAATCTACTAGCATAAGTTGTATAAGCATTGTTATATAAACTAACTACTTCATCATAAAAAGCAGTTTTTTTACTATCATTAAATACATTAATAACTTTAGGTGCTACTAAAAGCATTATTACTCCTATTAAAGCAATAACTGCTAGCAATTCAACTAATGTAAAACCATTTTTATTTTTCATTTATTTCACCTAACCTAACTATAGTTTGTCCATCATTATAATTATCAATTTTATATTCAATAACTCTTTTATCGTGTTTTAAAAACTCATGTATAGAATTCTTTAATACACCAGTCCCTTTTCCATGAATTATAATTAAGTCATACTTTTTTAATTTAAGACTATCACTAATAAATTCATTTACCTTAAATAAAGCATATTCTTTATCAAATCCATGTAAATCTATAACATTATATAAAGTATAAAATGGATCAATAAAATTATTATTATTTATTTTTTTCATATATTTCATGTACCTTCATTATATTAGGAATACTACTTGAAGATCCCTTTCTCTTAACACTTAATCCAGCAGCAATATTAGCTATCTTTAAACATTTCTCAAGTGTTAATTTTTTTGAAAGTCCATATATAAAAGCACCATGAAATATATCTCCAGCCCCAGTAGTATCAATAGCATGTACCTTAATGCCACTCATTATTTTAATCTTATCTTCAATTTTATATAAACATCCTTTGTTTTCTAATGTAATAATTATTTTACCACTATATAATTTTTCTAATTCATTAATTACACTTTTTATTGTATCTGGATCATCAAAATCAATTCTAATTTTACTAATTAACTCAGCAAACTCTTTAGAACAAATTATATAATCACTTACACTACATAACTTAGTAACTTTTTCATTTATTTTACCTGCATCTATTACTTTAATACTATTAGGATATTTATCAAATGCTTTAATAGTTAAATCATAATGTTCTCCATCAGTATATATAATATCTGGTTCAAAATTATATTTTATATCTAATTCATTACAAGCTTGATAAGAATTAAATATAGTTCTAGAAGCATTATATTTATTTATAACTATAAATGATTTTGTAGTTTCTAAATCATCAGATTTAATCAAATAGTCATAATTTACATTAGAATTTCTAAGTTCTTCTATAACTTTATCTCCAAAATAATCATTTCCAATAACGCCACTATAATATGTATCTACTCCCCATTTTCCTAATAATAAACTAGCTGTTAAAGCAGAACCACCTACACACTCATTTTTTTCCTTAAGTCTATATTTAGTATTTTCTTTAGGAAATCCATCAGAATACATAGATATATCATAACTAGCATGTCCTATACATAAAACTTTCATAATACCCTTCCTATTCTGATGTTATTTTACCATATTATTTAATTAAATGGTAGAAAAAAAACCAAAAAATTGTTACAATATTTTTCGGTGAAACATTATGTCTAATTTAAAAGAAAAATATCCATACTTTTATGAACTAGTTATAATAAATAATAGTTTATTTGACTATGTAATTGATCTTAATATAAGAGATGAGCAAATATTAAAACCTATAGAATTTAAATTAAAAAAATTAAATTCAGAACAAACACTTAATGAAGAATTATTATTAGATACTTTATCTTCAATTTTATGTTTACAGCCATTTTGTGATGGTAACAGCAGAACTTTAAAAATTTATTTGAAAAATTATTTAAATAAATTTAATAAATCATTAGACATAAATGGTAAAGTTATTCCAATATACTATACTTCTAATGATAACTTATCACAAAATGATATAGATAATTTTAGAAAAAGAGTTAGTTAAAACCTAATAGTTCTTTTAAAGTTTTCTAACAATTTATTTTTAATTATTTTTTCATAACCAAATTCAATTTTAAAATCTTTTACACTTATTTTCTTCATTTTACCACCTATTATTAGTATTTAACATTTTTTTAATATTATTCTTTTCTTTTAAACTAATTTCTTTTATAATATTATTATAGGAGGCTAACATGAAAAAAAAATATTTGTTTAGAATTATATTTTGGTCAATAATTCTAGTATTTTCTATTTTCTTAGGAGTTATAGGATTAATAAACAGTAATAAAGAATTTAACAATAATAAGGAATTATTAAATGAAATAATAAGGGATTTTAACAATCATTCAACTATAAAAGAATTTGATGCAGTCAATACAAAAATTAATGCAAGTTTAAAAAACAGAAGGATTGTAATTAATTATAATGATATAAAAAAATATAAATTTAATGTTAAAGATAATTACTTAGAAACCACTATTAATAAAGATGATAGTGATGCTAAAATGGTTATAATGATTCTAGCGGATTCTATTGCTATTTACAAAGGACAAGAAGAAAAATCCACATTTGAATATTTTACTAGTGGTAAAGCCCTATCATTTAGTTTTGAACAAGGCATCAGTTATACATCAAAAAATAATAAATATGTGGTTAAATTAAACTTAAATAGATATGTAAAAGAGTGATAAATTTTTATCACCCTTTTATTTATTGCAAACAATGCTCAATATCAGAATTTAATTTTTTAACTAATACAGAATTCACTTCATCATTTAAATTATATTGTTCAGCCAATCTATCCATAGATTGAACTGGTAAATTTACATTAGATAAAGATTCATAGCTTATTTCTTGACCTCTAGCCTTTATATAACACAATAATGCATATAATCTTTTAGCACTTAACTTATTTAAACTGCCTAACATTGTTGGATTATTTTTTAAAACAGCATTTAATAGTCCAACTTTATTTAATATAGCACACTTTAAATTAAACATATTCATGTTTTCAAACATAAAATTCTTATGTTGAATTAAAAATGCTAACGCCTCTTCCATACTAAATCCCGCATATTTTAATAATCTTATATTATAATATATATTTTTTATTAAATCGCCTTCAGTATGACTCTTATCATTATAAAATAATCTAGCAATTCCTAAAATATTATAATCATAACCATAAGAAGTAAACAATTCATTAATCCTAGAAATTTCAGTTTGAATAGAAGTACTCATTATAAAACCTTCTTTTTAGAATTTTCTAACTTCTTTTTGCTTAAATAAAGCATCATTTTTTGGTCATATAGTTTAAAATCATTAAGATTAAATGGACATTCTTCTTGAGCATTCTTTAATTCAGTACTTGAAACATTACATAAACTATCTAAAGTTATTGGTAAATTATTTTTTAATCTATATTTTACAACAGAATATAAATCTTTTGTACCATAATTCATTGCTGTAAAATCATTAGTTAAAACAAATGAATTACAGAATAAAGCATTTTCAAATAAACCAGCTTTACATAATAATGCTAATCTATATCTAAAATCAGCATAATTAGAATTTAAAATATGTTTGTTTTTAGAAATAAATTCTCCTATTTCATCTGTAGAAAATCCATAACAATTTAATATACCCGCTATTAAATCAGCAACTTTAGAGATATTACCTTCTCTATAAGTTTTAGAATATAATGCTCTTTTTGAAATACTAGATAATATAACATGATTAGTAACACCATACTTACTTTTTAAATATTGCATTTCATCATTTAATTTATCTAACCTTTCTCTACTAAAGTATCCATAATTTGTACTTTTTACAACAAAATCGTTTTTCATATATATATACCCCCTTAAAAACAATCTAATTGTACCATATAAAGTATAGTTTGTCAATACTTTGTACTTTATTTTATTCTATCAAATGTAATTCCCTTAATAGTTTCATTTTTAATAGAGTTAATTATATAATTATTTATTCTATCAAAATCTATCTCCTTATTACATAAAGGTATACTTTTGTATTTAGATATTTTTAAATAGTCTTCTTCTATATTTTCAATATTAAAAGTTTCAATACCAAAAACATTTTTCAAAATATTTGGATACAATAAACTTAATTTATTTAAAATATAGATAGCTACTTCATCTATAGGTAAAACCTCTTCTTTAATTATAGTCATTGAAGCTAAATTTAAAGCAGTTTCTTCATCTTCAAATTTTGGCCATAAAATTCCAGGAGTATCAATTAAATCAATTTCATTACTAATTTTAATCATATTAATATTTTTAGTAACCCCCGGTTTATTTCCTACCTCTGTTGCCTTCTTATTAACTAATTTATTGATTAAAGTACTTTTTCCAACATTAGACACTCCTACTATCATTACCTTAGCCTTTTTAGGTAATAATCCATTTTTCTTTCTTCTATCATTAACATCTTTCATTATAACTTTTACAGCATCAATCAAATCTTTTTTTACTGTTTCCTTTTTAACAATAACTTTATAGCCAAGACTTTCATAATATTTAACCCATTTATTAGTTTCATTTTGATCACACAAATCATACTTACTCATAAGTATAATTTTTCCTTTATTTTTTGTAAAATCATTTATATCTTTTATAAATGAACTTTTTGGTATTCTAGCATCTACAACATGAACTACGACATCCACTAAATCTATTCTTTCTTTAATTTCTCTCTTAGTTTTAGCCATATGTCCTGGATACCAGTTTATATTAGTTTTATTTTCATTCATTTTGATCAACTCCCTTATTTCAATAATTTATAATAATCTTTTTGCCAATCTATTCTTTTTCCATTACTTCTGATGTAATTTAAAGAACCATAAACATGTCCATCATCTTTTAATATTTCTATTTTTTCAACTTCATAAAGATTTATTCTCCAAACACATCCTTGTAGTACATCACTATTTTTAGTAATGCATCTATCAAAAGTTTTTTTAATTTTATTACATACATCAATATATTTTTTATCAGTTCTATGACTTTTATATTTGTCAGGTGCAGTTATTTCCATTCTGGAAACAACTGAATTTTTATCTAATTCGTTTTCGTGAACCTCACACGATTTAATATCGTGTGCTTCTAATATCACTATTAGAATTTTCTCCATTTAATAATACTATTATTAATGTAAAGAGACATAAACTCGGATA
>CAKOLW010000002.1 GCA_934096405.1 uncultured Bacilli bacterium | reverse complement strand
TAGGAAAATTACTTATAGAAGCACAAGGTGGAGAAACAAGAGCTAAATATGGTAATCAACTTATTAAAGAATATTCTGAGAGATTAACGAGTGAACTTGGTAAAGGGTTTTCTACCAGAAGTTTAAAATATATGAGAAATTTTTATTTAGTTTGTCAAAAAGGGCAGCCATTGGCTGCCAAATTCAAAACTTTTAATATAACATGGTCAAACATATGTGAAATATTAAAACTAAAAGATGAAAATGAGATAGAATATTACTTAAATATTTCAAATACATTTAATCTAACAAAAAGAGAATTGAGAGATAAGATTAAATCTAAAGAATATGATAGGATTGATAATGAAGTGAAAGAAAAACTATCTAGATAAGAAGTAGTACCAATTAAAGATACAATACCTAATCCAGTGGTATTAAATGGTTTAAGGTTTAAAGAAAAACTAACAGTGAAAATACTTCAAAAATATGTAGACGAAAATCCAGTTGAATTTTGTAAGTCATTAGGTGAAGGATATACATATGTTAATAGTCAATATAAAATTAAAATCGGAAATAATTATAATTATATTGATGTATTGTTGTTTAATACAATTGATTTAAATTATGTTGTAGTAGAACTAAAAATAACAGAATTAAAGAAAGAACATATTGGTCAGATAGAAACATATATGAATTATATAGATTTAGAACTAAAAAAAGAATACCATAATAAAACTAATGGAGTAATCTTGTGTAAAAAAGATAATAAATGGCTAATAAAGTATATAAATAGTGAAGAAATAAGAATAAGAAAATTTATAACAAGTAATGAAAATATTTGTGAATATTTAGAAAAAACTGCTTAAAATAACAAAACTGGGTTGAAAAATAAGGTATTTTGTGATATTATTTGAAGCGAGTTATATATTTATTATGTAACTAAATAAGTGGGAGAGAATTTGGATTACTTGATAAACCACTCGCGAAATTTACTAAATAAAATTTATAGGAGGTGTTTTTCGTGGCAAAGAAAGTTACTAAAGTCGTTAAGATTCAAATCCCTGCAGGTAAAGCAACACCAGCTCCACCAGTAGGTACTATTTTCGGACCTTTAGGAATTAATCTACAAGAATTTTGTACAAGATATAATGATGCAACTAGAGAAAAAATGGGAGATATAATTCCAGTTGAAGTTACTGTTTACGAAGATAGAAGTTTTGATTTCGTACTTAAGACTCCACCAACTGCTTCATTATTATTAAAGGCAGCTAAATTACAAAAAGGTGGTGTTAAAGGCGCTAATGAAATAGTTGCTACTATAACTAAGGATCAATTAAAAGAAATAGCAGAAATTAAATTACCAGATGAAAATACTAATAATATTGATGCTGTTATGAGAACTATTGCTGGAACAGCAAGAAACATGGGAATTGCTGTTAAAGGATTAAATGATAAGGAACTTGAAGAACAAGCTGAAGAAGCTAAGGAGGCAGAAGCTGAAATGGCTAAGTTAGATGAAGAACTTGCTGAAATGGAAGCAAATGCTAAAGCTATGGCTGATCAAGATGTTCCTGAAATTGAATCAACTGAACAAAAACAAGAAACAGAAGAATAATTTAAAGTCGAGTAAAGTAATATAATAATCCAAATACCACATAAAGGAGGGAAAAATATGAAACGTCATGGACGTGCTTATGTGGAAGCTTCTAAAAGTGTAGATAAAACTAAAGCATATACACCAGAAGAAGCGGTTAAACTAGTAAAATCTCTTTCAAAAAGAAAATTTGACGAAACTGTTGAAGTAGCATTAAATTTAAATATTGATACTACTAAGAGTGATCAACAAGTAAGAAGTAGTTTTACATTACCTCATGGTACTGGTAAAACTAAAAAAATCTTAGTTGTTACTAAAACTAAAGCAGAAGAAGCTAAGAAAGCTGGAGCTGACTTTGTAGGAGCAGAAGAAATCGTTGAAAAGATTGGAAAAGAAAACTGGTTTGATTACGATATCATAGTTGCAACACCTGAAATGATGGTTAGCCTTGGTAAATTAGGTAAAGTATTAGGACCTAAAGGATTAATGCCTAACCCTAAGACAGGAACAGTTACAACTAACGTAGAAGCTGCTATTGAAAATATCAAAAAAGGTATGATTGAGTATCGTGCAGATTCAAACGGAAACGTTCACGCTATCGTTGGTAAAGTAAGTTTTGATGAAAAAGCATTAACTGAAAACTTAGTTGCTTTCATTAATGAAGTTATCAAAAATAAACCAAGTGGTGTAAAGGGAACTTTTGTTAAAAATATAACAATATCTTCAACAATGGGTCCTGGAGTTAAATTAGATTTAACAAATTTCTAATTAACTATTTACAAATGAACTAAAATGTTATAAAATACATTTTGTAGTTGGCCGTAGACAGTAGGTATAAAAATAAATCCTACCGAGGAAATACTTTTTATAGTTTTCCTTGTGCGGAAAACTTTTTTCAATAATAAAGGAGGAAACTATGGCAAGTGAAAAAAGTCTAGGACTTAAAAAAGCTCAAGTTCAAGAGATTTGTGATAAACTTGATAATGCTAATACTTTATTATTAGTAGATTACCAAGGTATGACAGTTAAAGAACTTAGTGATTTAAGACAAAGTCTTAAGAGTAGTGGTAGTGATTTAAAAGTATATAAAAATACTTTAGCTAACTTAGCTCTTAAAGATAAAAATATTAAGTTAGATGACTATATGACTGGTCCTAATGCTTACATCTTTAGTAAAGACATTATTGAACCTATTAAATTAGTTAGTGAAGTAGCTAAGAAAAATGAAAATTTATCTATTAAAGCTGGTTATATTAATGGTGAATTTGCTAATGTTGAAACTATTAATGAATATGCATCAATACCAAGTTACGAAGGACTTCTTACTATGTTTGCCAGTGGCTTAATTGAACATGTAAGAAATTTATCAATAGCATTAAACTTATATGCCGAAAAACAAGAAAAGGGAGGAAATGAATAATGGCAAAAATTGAAAATAAAGATATTATTGAAGCTATCAAAGAAAAGACTATTCTAGAAGTTAAAGAATTAGTTGATATGATGAAAGAAGAATTTGGAGTAGATCCAAGTGCTGTAGCTGTAGCAGCTGCTCCAGCAGCTAGCGCTGAAGATGAAGGAGACGTAACTAAGACTGTAGTATTAACTGCTGCTGGTGCTCAAAAATTACAAGTTATTAAAATTGTAAGAGAAATCACTGGTTTAGGTCTTAAAGAAGCTAAAGATGTTGCTGATAATGGTGGTAACATTAAAGAAAACGTTTCTATGGATGAAGCTAATGAAATTAAAGCTAAATTAGAAGAAGCTGGCGCTACTGTAGAATTAAAGTAGTTTATAATTACTAAAGACAAGTCTTGAAAAAAGACTTGTTTTTTTGTATAATACTTTCCAAGGAGGGATATTGGTATGTTAGATGAAACTAAAAAATTAAAATCACAAAAAGAATCAGTAGAAAAAATCATTAGCAAACAATCATTAATTTTATTTGAATATGCTAGTGAAATAGAAAATATAAAAAATGAAATATTTTTAATGAAAGAAATGCTTAAAAAGAAAAATGATTTATATTATGCTGAAAAATTACAAGAATTGGAGCAGAATAAAAAGACTAGTGTTTTGAAATATGAAAAAGAGGCATTGGTATTAAGAAAAGCATTGTTAAGTCAAGAAACAATAAATAAAAAAATAAATGAGTTATCTTCTGGAAAAGTAAAAGAATTAAAAAAATAATTCTTGAAAATAAAATTATCTTATAGCATTTGGAGGTTTTGATGAATAAAATAATTGAAAGAAAAAAAGAGCTTAATAAAGAAATTCTATTACTAAGTGAACAAGTTAATTTGTCTTTTATTAACTATAATAGAAGTAAGAAGAATTATGATAAATTAAGTAAACTTTTATATGAAAATCCTAGTTCTGGAGAAATTAAAAATAGGTTTAGAACAGCAAGAAAAACTAAAGAAACTGATCAAAAAAAATATTATCAAAGTTTACATAAATTAGATTTATTATATAAAAGAAATAGACAAATAGTGTTTGCAGTTATTTCAGATAATCAATATATTAAATATTCTTTCTTAACAGACGAATTATTTATAGAAAAAGAACTAAATGATTCTATATTATTAAAAGAAGCAGAAAGTAATAAAGAATATATATTAGAAACAGTATTAAATAATAATCTTAACAGTATTGAAGAAATTAAAAATTATTTTAGTAATCACAAAAGATTGATAAAATAGCTTATACCTTGAAAAATAAAGTTAATTAGTATATAATTAAGTTATGAGAAGTACATTTTATTTAGGGAGGATTTAAGATGAATGAATATATTGAAAATTTAGAAAATGAAAAGAAAAAAATAGAGGTTCAAATAACTAAAAAAAAGAATCAACTACTTAGTGAAACTAAAAAAATAAATGAAATTAATAGAGAAATACAAGCTTTGAAAGAGTATCGTTTAGTAGGTACACCACAAGAAATGGAAATATTATACTTTATGCATAAACATTTAATCAGTTTGAAAAAACAAGAAAGAAGAGCATTTTTAAGAGCTAAAAGATATGCTACACGTATAGAATGCTTAGAAACTGAATTATTCTTTGTTAATGGAAAAATTGAAGAATTAAAAATGGTTAAAGAACTTAGAAAGAATAAAAAATAAATATTATATGATGAATGGGGTTATTATGAGTAAAAAAGAATTAATAAAAAAACTAGAATATTATAAAAGTGAAATAGTTAAAGTTACAATTTTATTAAAGTATTTAAACAATTCATATGGTAAAACACTTATCAATTTGAAATCTACTAAAAAATCATTACACACTACTAAAAATGAAATAAGTGTTTTAGAAGACAAATTAAAAGATTATGAAAGTAAAATAAAAAAGCAAAGAGAAAAATTATATAACTTGATATTAGATACTTGCTTAGTAAGTGATCAAATTAAAAATATTGATGAGTCAAATTTAACACTAAAGAAACATAATTATGAGAGTAAAAACTAACGAAAAAATATTTTTAAAGAAAAAAATAAAATTATTAAATTTATTAATTAAAAATATTACAACAAAACTTAATAATTTATTAAATGAAATTAAGTTATTAAATCCATATGAAAAGAATTATGAAAAAATTTTAGATAAAATGGAAAGGTATGAATTTTTACTTAGAAAGTATGAAAATATTAAAGCAGAAGCTATTTTAGATAAATATTCATTTAGTTATAGTAAAAAGAAATAAAGATTAAAAAGGAGCTATATGGAACATTACTTTACAAATAATGAAAATTTAAAAAGTGAAATAAGAAAGATTAATTATAATTATGAATCTTTCTCTTTTACTTTTTTATCAGATTTAGGAGTCTTTTCTAAGGATAAGATTGATTATGGCTCTAAAGTTCTAGTAGAAAATTATTTAAAATATAATCATGATAATAAAAAAATATTAGATGTAGGATGTGGGTATGGATTTATTGGTATTGTATTATCTAAAGTTACAAATAGTTATGTAGAAATGGTTGATGTGAACAAAAGAGCATTACATTTGACTGAAAGAAATATAAACGAAAATAAAGTTAATGCTAAAGCTTATATGAGTGATGCTTACCAGAGTGTTAAAGATAAATATGATGTTATTATTACAAATCCACCTATAAGAGCAGGCAAAGAAAAGGTTTTGGAAATACTTAATGGTTCAGTTGAACATTTGAATTCTGGTGGAGAATTATGGTTTGTTGTAAGAAAAGACCAGGGAGCAAAAAGTATAGTAAAAGTACTTAATAAAGAACTAATTGTTGAAAACACAGAAAAAAGTAAAGGATTTTATATTTTTCGTGCTAAAAAGTATTGAAAAGTTTACAATTTTCTGATAATATTATAAATTGCGATACGTGTATTTTTTATCGTTATTGTGTTTTTAAATCTATGGAATTGGGGTGACTAAATGGCTTACAAAGTTGAAAAGTTTGGTATGTCTAGAGAAAGAAGAAATTTCTCAAAATTAAAGAATAGATTTGAACTTTCAAATTTACTTGAAATTCAAAAAGATTCTTTTCAAAAATTTTTGGATGAGGGGATAAAAGAGGTATTTGAAGATATTTTTCCAGTGGAGAGTTTCAGTGGAAGTTTATCGCTTGAATTTGGTGAATATACTTTAGAAGAACCTAGATATTCAGTTAATGAATCTAAAGAAAGAAGAGTAACGTATGCTGCGCCTTTAAAAGTTAAAGCAAGATTGTTTATTAACGAAACTGGTGAAGTTAAAGAACAAGAGGTATTCTTAGGAGATATTCCACTTATGACAGAAAATGCATCATTTATTGTAAATGGTGTTGAAAGAGTAATTAACTGTCAATTAGTTCGTTCACCTAGTATTTATTTCAAAAGAGAAATAGATAAAAATGGACGTAACATAATTACAAGTGAAGTTATACCTAGTAAAGGAACTTGGTTAGAGTATGAACTTGATGCTAGAAATATTTTCTATGTAAGAATAGATAGAACGAGAAAAGTTCCAATTACAACATTCTTACGTGCTTTAGGTTTGTCTAGTGATGATGATATTATTAAAGTGTTTGGTGAAGATGAATATATCACTAATACTATAGAAAAGGATTCTACTAATAATACTGATCAAGCATTAATAGAAATATATGAAAAATTAAGACCTGGAGAACCTGCTACATTGGATTCTAGTAAAAACCAATTAATAACTAGATTCTTTGATAAGTTTAGATATGATTTAGCTAAAGTAGGACGTTACAAATTCAATAGAAAGTTAAATGTTTGTGACAGATTACTTAATAATCGTATTGGTGAAGATATAGTTGTTGATGGAGAAATTAAAGTTAAAAAGGGTACTTTAATCACTAAAGAATTGTTAGAAGAAATCAAACCAATATTTAAAAGTGGTTATGGTGTTCATGAAGTTAAAATTAATGAAGAATTAGATCAATATAATAAAGTTCAAGAAGTTTTAGTTTATGCTAATGATGGAACTGATAAAATCATTAAAGTTATTGGTAATGATCAAAGTATTGATACTAAGAGATTAACTATTAGTGATATTTATGCTAGTGTTAACTATTATATTAATTTACATTATGGAGTAGGTAATTTTGATGAAATTGACCATTTGGCTAATAGACGTGTAAGACAAGGTGGAGAATTAATTCAAAATCAATTTAGAGTTGGTATTGCTCGTATGGAAAGAGTAATTAGAGAAAGAATGACTACTCAAGATATAGATACTGTAACTCCTAAGAGTTTAATAAATATTAGACCTGTTACAGCAGCTTTAAAAGAATTCTTTGGTAGTAGCCAATTATCTAAATTCATGGATCAAATTAACCCATTAGCTGAGTTATATGATAAACGTAAACTTAGTGCTTTAGGACCTGGTGGATTATCAAGAGATAGAGCAGGTATGGAAGTTCGTGATGTTAACTCATCTCACTATGGTAGAATTTGTCCAGTAGAAACTCCAGAAGGACAAAATATTGGACTTATTACAAGTTTAGCCGGTTATGCTAAATTAAATGAATATGGATTTATAATGACTCCATATAGAAAAGTTGAAAACGGAAAACTTACTGATGAAATAGTTTATATGACAGCAGATGAAGAAGAAAATTTCTATATTTGTCCAGCAACTATTAAAGTTAATGATAAAAATGAAATTGGAGAAGATAGTGTACCAGTAAGATTTAATAGAGATAACTTGGTTGTAGAAAAAACTAAAGTTGATTATAGTGATGTTTCACCAAGTCAAATAGTAAGTATTACAACTAGTATGATACCATTCCTAGAACATGATGATGCTAATCGTGCACTAATGGGTGCTAACATGCAACGTCAAGCAGTACCATTAATGGTTACTGAAGCTCCAATTGTAGGAACTGGTGTTGAAAAATATGCTGCATTAGATTCTGGATGTGTAATAAAATCTAAAGATGAAGGCGTAGTAGATTATGTTGATGGTAAGAAGATTATTATTAAAAATAGTAAAGGTAAACATGAATATGAACTAATAAGTTATCAAAGAAGTAATGCTGAAACTTGTTATACTCAAAAGCCTATTGTTAAAAAAGGTGATGAAGTTAAAGTTGGAGATATTATTGCTGATGGACCTAGTACAAATGATGGAGAGATCTCTTTAGGTAAAAACTTAACAGTTGCATTCATGACTTATAATGGATATAACTATGAAGATGCAGTTATATTAAATGAAAGAATAGTTAAAAATGATGTATTAACTTCAGTACATATAGAAATGCTAGAAGTAGAATGTCGTGATACTAAATTAGGACCAGAAGAATTTACAAGAGATATTCCAAATGTTAGTGAAGAGGCTCGTAGAAATCTTGATGAACATGGTATCATTAGAATTGGTACAGAAGTTAAAGAAAACGATATTTTAGTTGGTAAAATTACTCCAAAAGGAGTTCAGGAATTAACAAGTGAGGAAAAATTATTACATGCAATATTTGGTGAAAAAACTCGTGAAGTTAGAGATACTTCATTAAGAGTACCTCATGGATCTAATGGAATAGTACATGATGTACAAGTATTTACTAAAGAGAACTCAGATGAAATACCTGCTGGTGTAATTAAGATTATTAGAATTTATCTAATAAAGAAAAGAAAGATGCAAGTAGGAGATAAGATGAGTGGTCGTCATGGTAACAAAGGTGTAGTAAGTTTAGTTCTACCTGAAGAAGATATGCCTTACCTACCAGACGGAAGAACAGTTGATGTAATACTTAACCCATTAGGTGTTCCATCTCGTATGAACCTTGGACAAATTCTTGAAGTACACTTAGGAATGGCTGCTAAAACATTAGGTGTTCATATTGCAACTCCAGTATTCGATAGTGCTACTGAAGAAGATATAGTTAATATGACAAAAGAAGCTAAACTTGATCCTGACTATAAGACATGGTTATATGATGGACGTACAGGCGAAAGATTTGATAAGCGTGTTAATGTAGGTGTCATGTATATGATTAAACTTAATCACATGGTTGATGATAAGATGCATGCTCGTTCTACTGGACCTTACAGTTTAGTAACACAACAACCTCTTGGTGGTAAAGCACAATTTGGTGGTCAAAGATTCGGTGAAATGGAAGTTTGGGCATTATATGCTTATGGTGCTGCTCACATTTTACAAGAAGTATTAACTATTAAGTCAGATGACGTTTTAGGACGTGTTAAGGTATATGAACAACTAGTTAAAGGTAAACCAGTTGATCAAGCAGGAGTTCCAGAATCATTTAGAGTTCTAATTAAAGAGTTCCAAGCTTTAGGTTTAGATATTAGTGTATTAACTAAAGATGGATTTAAAGATGTAAAAGAACTTGAAAAAGAAGAAAGTGATGAAGATACTCCAGTAACTATTGATGAAATAGATACAAGTAAAGAAGAAATAGTTGAAGAACCACAAGAAGATGACTTTGATGATGAAGATGATGAATTTGAAGATGAGTATGACTCATTAGATGATTTAGAATATGATGAAAGTGATATGGAAGAAGGTGAAGAATAATGATGGATGTTAATTTATTTGAAGGAATTAGAATCGGTATCGCTTCACCTGAAAAAATCCGTTCATGGAGTTATGGGGAAGTTAAAAAGCCTGAAACTATAAATTATAGAACACTTCGTCCTGAAAGAGATGGATTATATTGTGAAAAAATATTTGGTCCAACAAAGGATTTTGAATGTGCTTGTGGAAAATATAAAAGATTAAGATATAAAAATGTAGTGTGTGATAGATGTGGAGTTGAAGTAACTCGTTCTAAAGTAAGACGTGAGAGAATGGGACATATAGAACTTGCAACTCCTGTTGCTCACATTTGGTATACTAAAGGTGTACCACCTAAGATAGGACTAGTACTTGATATGTCTCCAAGAGATATTGAAGAAGTAATTTATTTTGTAAGTTATGTTGTATTAGACCCAGGTAATGCTCCTCTTGAAAAGAAACAAACTTTATCTGATAAAGAATATCGTGCATATTATGAAAAATATGGAAACACTTTTAAAGTAGGAATGGGTGCTGAAGCAATTAAAACTTTATTAAGTGAAGTAGATCTTGAAAAAGAAGTAGAAAGCTTAAAGAAAGAAATAGATGCTAGTCAAGGACAAAAGAAATTAAGATTAGTTAAAAGAGTAGATTGTTTACAAAGTTTTATTGAAAGTGGAAATAGACCAGAATGGATGATATTAGATGTACTTCCTGTATTACCACCTGATTTAAGACCAATGATACAATTACCTGGTGGAAGATTTGCAACAAGTGATTTAAATGATTTATATAGAAGAATTATTAATAGAAATAATCGTCTTAAGAAATTATTAGAACTTGGTGCTCCTACAATTATTGTACAAAATGAAAAACGTATGCTTCAAGAAGCAGTAGATGCTTTAATTGATAATGGTAGACGTGGAAGAAGTGTACAAGGTGTAGGAAATAGACCTTTAAAATCATTATCAAGTATGCTTAAAGGTAAACAAGGTAGATTTAGACAAAACCTATTAGGTAAACGTGTAGACTACTCAGGTCGTTCTGTTATTGCAGTAGGACCATCATTAAAGATGTATCAATGTGGTATTCCAAAAGAAATGGCTCTTGAGTTATTTAAACCACATGTTATACATGAATTAGTTGAAAGAGAATTAGCTCATAATATTAAAGGTGCTAAAAAATTAATAGATGCGCAAGATGAAAGAGTATGGGATATTGTTGAAGAGGTTATTAAAGAACATCCAGTATTACTTAACCGTGCTCCAACACTACATAGATTAGGTATTCAAGCATTTGAACCTAAACTAGTAGGTGGTAA
Source organism: uncultured Bacilli bacterium (assembly GCA_934096405.1). Lineage (GTDB taxonomy): Bacteria > Bacillota_I > Bacilli_A > RF39 > UBA660 > CAKOLN01. The sequence goes on along the minus strand of CAKOLW010000002.1, from coordinate 75,181 downwards.
GGCTTTAAGATTACATCCACTTGTTTGTACAGCATTTAATGCTGACTTCGATGGAGACCAAATGGCAGTTCACGTTCCATTAAGTGAGGAAGCTCAATCTGAAGCAAGATTATTAATGTTAGGTGCTAACAATATCTTATCACCTAAAGATGGAAGCCCAATTGTTACTCCAGGACAGGATATGGTATTAGGTAACTATTACTTAACTCTTGAGATTGCTGGATTAGAGCATGAAGGTAAAGCTTATAAAAATTCAAATGAAGCATTAATGGACTATGAAAGAAGAAATATAACTCTACACACTAGAATATGTATTCCTGCTAAAAGTTTTACTCATAAAATATGGGCAGATGCTAATATTGATAAATACTTAGTAACTACTCCTGGTAAAATAATATTTAATGAAATATTACCTGATGCATTTCCTTATGTAAATGAAGCAAGTAAAGAAAATTTTGAAGGATTAACTCCAGATATTTACTTTATTGAAAAAGGTGAAAATTTGCCAGAAAGAGTAAAAGAGATTCCTATAGCTAAAGGATTTGTTAAGAAAGACTTAGAAAAATTAATAGCACAAATATTTAAGAGATTTAAAACAACTGAAACTAGTATATTCCTAGATAAACTTAAAAACCAAGGATTTAAATTCAGTACATTATCTGGTATTACATTTAGTTTAAGTGATATTCCAGTAACTGATTTTAAAGAAAAGATTATAAACGATACACAAGAAACTGTAGATAAAGTAAATAAACAATATAAACGTGGTTTAATTACTGATGAAGAAAGACATAGAAAAGTTGTTGATTTATGGTTAAATGCTACTAAAGATGTTCAAAAAGCAGTTATGGATGAAATGGATAAAGAAAAAGATTCTAATCCACTTGCTATGATATTTACTTCTAAAGCTAGAGGTAATGCTTCTCAATTAGGACAACTTAGTGGTATGCGTGGAATTATGGCTAAGCCAGATGGTGAAGAAGTAGAAATTCCTATTACTGCATCATTTAAAGAAGGACTTGACGTGCAAGAATTCTTCTTAAGTAGCCATGGTTCAAGAAAAGGTACTGCTGATACTGCTCTTAAGACAGCTGATGCTGGTTACTTAACTCGTAGACTTGTTGATGTAGTACAAGATTTAATTATTAAAGAAGAAGATTGTGGAACTATTCAAGGACTTGAAGTTAGTGCATTTATTGATGATAAATCAGGTAGTGTACTAGAAAGTTTTGAAGAAAGAATAGTTGGTAGATTTACTAATCAAAAGGTTATTAATCCTGAAACTAAAGAGGTTATTATTGGTAAAGGTGAATTAATCACTGAACATATAGCTAAGAAAATAGTTAAGGCTGGTATAACTAAGATTGAAATTAGAAGTGTATTAACATGTAAGACTCATAATGGATTATGTCAAAAATGTTATGGACGTAACCTTGCTACTGGTAATGTTGTAGAAATAGGTGAAGCAGTAGGTATTATGGCTGCTCAAAGTATCGGTGAACCTGGTACACAACTTACAATGCGTACATTCCATACTGGTGGTGTTGCTGGTGCAGATGATATTACACAAGGTCTTCCTCGTGTAGAAGAATTATTTGAAGCAAGAACTCCAAAAGCAAAAGCAACTATTGCTGAAATTGGTGGTAAAGTTACAAAGATACAAGAAGATAAAGGTAAATTTAAGATTTACATTACAAATGATGTTGAAGTTAGAGAACATGTAACACTATATAATGCTAAACTAAGAGTTGAAAAAGGACAAATGGTTGAAGCTGGACAAGCACTTACTGAAGGAAGTATAAGTCCAAAAGAATTATTAGCTGTTACTGATCCAACAACAGTTCAAGAATATATTTTAAGAGAAATTCAAAAAGTATATAAGAGTCAAGGTGTTGATGTTTCTGATAAGCATATTGAAACAGTTGTTAAGAGAATGATTAACAAAATTAAGATTACTGATCAAGGTGATACTGACTTTGTTGAAGGTACAGCAGTTTCAATTAGAGAATTTACTGAAAGAAATAAACCTTATATCCTAGAAGGAAAAATACCTGCTAGTGGTAAGGCTGTAATGCTTGGTATCACTAAAGCTAGTTTAGAGACTGATTCATTCTTAAGTGCTGCATCATTCCAAGAAACTACAAGAATCCTAACTGATGCTGCTGTAAGAGGTAAAGTTGACCATCTAAATGGATTAAAAGAAAATGTTATCTTAGGTAAATTAATTCCTGCTGGAACTGGTGCTAAAGAATATTCTAATATTGAATTAATGTTAGAAAAAGAATTCTTAAGTGATGATCCATCAGAAGTACTAGAAGAAACATTCTTAACTGATACAAAAGAAGAAAATACAGAAGTAGAAGAAAACAAAGAAGATGCTGAATAAGTGTCTTCTTTTCATTTTACACAACATATTTCTTAATTTGACTTACTTAAGTTATATTAGTAAAATTATAGTTAGTAATAAAGGAGGATTATATGCCAGCTTATTTATCACATGCGATTATGGGAGAAGATTTACATAAAAAAAGTGAATCAGATGAAAAATTATTTAAAGTATCAGTTGAAAGAGAAAGTTTAAAAGCAAATAGTTTAGGACAAGACTTATCAGTGATTTCAAATGCTTTAAACAAATATGATGCACATAACTTGAATACTAAATTGTTTTTTATGAATTTAGTTAAATATATTAAAGATAATAAACTTTATGAAAATGAATGTGTTATGTCTTTATTATATGGTCAAATAGCGCATTATTTTCTAGATGTTAATACACATCCATTAATTTATTATATTGAAGCTGGATGTAAATCACCTAATGCTATATCTTCTCATATGTTAGTTGAAGGTTACTTAAGTTCATATATGTCAGAAAAAATTTTAGGTAAAGATTATATGAGTTTGAAAGGTACATATTTAGGGCATCTAGATTTAACTGATAAAGATGTACAAGATTTAGTAAAATGGGTTTATATGAAAACGTATGGAGATAAACAAGCTTTATTTAGTTATAAGTCAGAATTTTCTGCATTTAAATTTGTTGAAGATATTACTAATATTCCTTATTTAAGTTCAAAAGAAAAGTTAATTAAAGTATCTAAATTTAGAAAATTTTTAGAAATGAATAAATTATCACTAGGTGAAATAACAAATGATTCTAATGCTACTTGGACAAATCCACAAACTAATGAAAGACATAGCGAGAGTTTTATGGAACTTTATGACAAATCAATTACTGAATCTCAAGAAGCTATTTCTAAAGTAAATGGATTCATTTATGATGGTAATAGTATGGATACATTAAATTCAGTATTTACTGATTTATCATTTGATACTGGAGTATCTTGTTCTCTAGGTAAAGATTTAAAATATGTGAGAAAATATAAGTAATTAAAGTTAAAAGATGCTGAATAAGTGTCTTTTTTCTTTTTTCAAAATGTAGTATACTTATTATAGTAGGTGAGAATATGGAAGAGATAGTAGATAAATTAATATTAAATAATAAAACTATAAGTACTATGGAAAGTTGTACTGGTGGCTTTGTAGCAAGTTCAATAACTAATATTAGTGGTTCAAGCAAAGTATTTAAGTTTGGGGCTGTTACTTATTCTAATGAATATAAAATTAGAATGGGTGTAAATGAAGATGTAATTAATGAATATTCAGTTTATAGTATTGAAACAGCTAAAGAAATGAGTAAAAAAATATCTGATTTTACCAATAGTGACTATGGAGTAGGAGTAACTGGTACTATTAATGAAATAGATCCTAATAATATTAGTAAAAGTATAAGTAAAGTTTACTTAAGTGTTTATATAAAGTCTAGTGATGAATATTTAACTAAATGTATAAATACAATAAATGCTTTAAGACTAGATAATAAAGAATATATTACCAAAAATATAGTTGAAATGTTAAGGAGTGTTTTATGAAAATAATAAAGTCTTTTTTGACAAATGATGTAATTGATATAATAATAAATATAGATAAAACTTTTTATGATAAAGTTAATGATGAAAGATGGTATAAAGAAAGATATAATAGATTTCATTATGCTTATATACTTATGGATGAAGAAAAACCTGTTGGATATATTTTAGCAGTTCCAATAAGAAAGCAATTATATGACGCAATTAAGAGTGGGGTATTAATTAATGATACTGATATTAATCCTAATATGATTGTGAATGAATCTTATTATAATTACATTCCTTCTTGTGTTATATTAGAAGAGTATAGAAATAAGGGTTATGGTAAAAATTTACTTGAAACATTGCTTCAAAATGGAAGAGGTTTTTATATTGCATTAACTATTAGCAATAATGGTTATAAGTTAGCTAGAACTTATATGGATGAGATGTTAAAAATTAATAATTTAATGTATGTGTTTGAAAAGGAAATAGATTAAAATGAAGATTAAAGTAATTGGAAGTGGATGTATTTGGACTAAGTATGCTAGTGCATCTTATTTGATAGATAATAAAATATTGATTGATATGCCTAATGGATGTATGAAGAAGATGATGGGATTTGGTATTAATCCAGAAGAAATAGAATATTTATTGATTACTCATTTTCATGGAGATCATTATTTTGATATACCTTTTTATTTAATGTATAAATCTAAGCATGATAATAAAATTAATAATGTTTATCTTAATGAAGAAAGTATCGATAAAGTAAAATCTTTAACTTATTTAGCATTTCCTAATTCATGTGAAGAAATTATAAATGATTCTAATATAGTGTTTCATGATGATTTAAAATTTCAAATTAATAAATATATTATTGATAAAGTGTTGGTTGATCATGGTAGAATGAAACCAGCTTATGGTTATATATTTAGTGATTCTAAAATTAAAGTTGGTTTTACTGGAGATAGTGCTTTATGTGAAATGATTGAAACGATGGCTAGTGTATGTAAATATTTAATACTTGATGTAAGTTTTATTGAAGGTACTAGTAAACATATGGGAATTGATAATTTAAAATATTTAGTGAATACTTATAGTAATTGTACTTTTATACCTTCTCATATGTCTGATGAAGTAAGAGATACATTGACAAAGATGAAACTTAAAAATGTTATAATAGTTCAGGATGGAGAAGAATTAACATGTTAAATAATTGGGGTACCTGGGTTATTATATATTTGATTTCAGCTGTTGTATTTTCTCAATCTTTTAAAAAAGCCAACAGAAATATGACTAATGCAGGATCATTAACTATTTTATTAGAATTATTTACAGCACTATTTTCATTATTATTTATTCCATTTTTTAAATTAACTATATCTCATAATCCGCACACATATTTAATTCTTTTAATAGTAATTATAATTTATGCATTTACTGATAGACTTAATATAGAAGCAAGATATGGTTTACCACCAAGTACATTTAGTATGTTAAAACAATTATCATCAGTGTTTCTTGTAATACTAAGTTTTGTAATATTAAAAGAAAAAGTCATAATAACTAAAGTAATTGGTGCTTCTTTAATACTTATTGCTAATGTTGGACTTACAATAGATAAAAATGGAAAATTTAAAATTAATAAATACTTTCTTATGAGTTTAGCATCTAATATATTATTTGCATTTGGAATGCTTATTAATGTTAATATATCAGGTGAATTCAATTTAGGAATTTATACTATAATTACTGTTTTATTTCCATCAATATTAATAACTTTATTCGGTAAACATAGTATAAAAGAACTTAAGAAAGAGTTTGATTTATATGATAAAAAAATATTTTTGTTATCAGCTTTTACTTGGTGTGTTATGTTAATATCTTCTGTAAGAGCGTATCAGTTAGGAAGTGTCTCTGTAGTAGCGCCTCTTCTTACATTAACGGCTATAATTAATACTATATATGAGTTTGTATTTAATAAAGATAAAAGTGAGTTTATTAAAAAACTTATTATAGGTATAATTATTATAATTGGAGTATTACTAATAAAAAAGTAATTAGAATACTTTGGTTTGTAATAAATTTAGTACAAAAGAATTGACAAATATAATATTAATTTGTTATAATTTATGTACATGGGGCTGTTATGTTTCGACAAGATAGTTGTACGTATGAGCGCAAGTAGTAGGGATACTATAAATCCAAAAATAAAATAATCGGAAAAGATTATAATTTTGCACCTGCTTTTGCCTAGTTATTAGGATGTATGGTGGTTCTAACTTTTCTTTGTCTACGAGAAAAGATCTAGGACTCATAAAAGTAGACTATATTATTTAATTGTTTAGGTTAAATAAAGAATTATTACTAAACTTAGAAAAGTATAGGAACGTTGGCAATCCATTATACTTTTTGAAATAATAAACCAACTAAACTTGTACACGCTTGTATAGTAGATATTTTGGACACGAGCTCGATACTCGTCAGCTCCACCATTAAAGTAAATTTACTCTGACAAAAGTTGGAGTTTTTTAATGCAAAATTATTGAATTTATTGTATACTTATGATGTGCCGGAATAGCGCAGTTGGTAGAGCAACTGAATCGTAATCAGTAGGTCGCGGGTTCAAATCCTGCTTTCGGCACCAAATTGATAATAACTCGAACTTTTCGAGACATCATAAAAATAAAGATATACAAAAATATATAGATGAAGAAAAATATACATTTCATAAATAGAACAATTTAATTATAAAAACATCTATTAATTACAAGTAGTTCCACATCCTATATCTCCATAACTAGTTTTTTTACAAGAAGTACAACAGCTTTTTCCATCACTTCTTGTATAACACTTTGTACTATAGCCATCATTTCCTGAAGATGAAGTATCATCACCACCTGCACAACTTCTTATAAATCCAATAAAGAAAATAAAGATTAAAATAATAATAAGAACTGCTTTAAAATCGTCTTTCTTCTTATTTAACTTTAATGTTATTAGATTTACAGCCTGATCAATTAAGTCATTCAATTTTTTAGCAGATAAATTCCAATTTAATAATATTCGTAATTTTAAATCATTATAATGACTAATGTTATTCTTAATTTTATCATATTTTTCAAGCATATCTTTTAATTCATCTTTATCATCTATCTTAGTAACTTCTTTATTTAGTTTTATTATAGTATTATAATCTTTATAAACTTTGTTATATAATCTTTTGTATATACCAATTCTTTCTTTTACTAAATAATTTTTTTTACTATCTTCCAAAAATTCATTTTCACTATCAGGTAATTTATACTGAATCGTAAAGTTTGATAAATGCTCTTTTAAGTATCTACAATTTACAACATATAAATTAAGTTTTTCATCTTTTTTAAAATTAGTAAAAATTCCATAATAATATTTTCCCTTTTCATATAGAAAAACAGGATAATACTTAACATTATATTTATTTCCATTAATTTCGTCACATAAAACAAAACAGTAATCATCAATGTTGCTTTCCTCTAGGTCAATAATAATTCTTTTTTCTTCTTCCTTCATAACAAATCACTCACTTTGAAAGTATTATATCACAACAATTTATTTTATAAAATATAATTATTTAAAAAACGGGAACTTCAAATAAAATTCAATGCAGTTTTAAAAAGTATTGCAATTTCACGATAAATAATGTATATTATATATCGAGATGTGCCTAGGAAACTTTTGAAGCCCTAGGTCTTTTTCATTAATAGATGGTTATTTTAGTTCTGATCCAACTGCTGATACTAAAAATGATAAAAATTCTGAACCTCATTTTTACAATATGATAAGAAGAATTACCACAAGAAATGATTTTGAAAAATTCTTAAATAGTAACATAAAATTATCTTATCCAAGTGATTTAATAAGTATAGGCTTATTTTCTAAATACATATTATTTTTGCAAACCAATCATTTTATTGTTGAATATAATGAAGACAGTTTATCAATAATAAATAATTTTAGAGAGAAATATAGAAAAAACCAATTCAATATTAATTATACTAATATTTATAAAGCTATATTAGCAGTGGAAAGTTCAGGTTATATTCCATTAATAAAAGATAAAAAATTGTTAGAAGAAACATTATTTATTCAACAATTAAAAGACAAAATAATAATGATGGAACCTACTGATGATTTAATATCATTTTATGTTAATTCTTCAACTAGTAAAAAAAGATAGATTAGTGTCTATCTTTAATTTATAAAAGTGTCAAAAAATAAATTGGAAGACTCTTTTAGTATAATCCTAGTAAGGTACAACCACAAAAATTATATTTTACTTTTTAAAATTTTTTGCAATTTTCTATTTCTTACTTGTTTATCATGTTCTAAAGATGCTTCAAATTCTTTTCTCTTTATTTCATCTAAACAAATATGATGTTTTTGTATTTGTTCTATATTGAAATTTATAAATTCATTTCTTAACATTTCTAATTCATCAAAAGAAATTTCATCCAGATTATTTTCAATTCTATAATTTATCACATATTCCATAAAATCTCTTACGTATGTAAAACTTCTAAAATTCACTTTTTGATTTATTCTACCCATAGAATCTGCCTTGTAAAATGATATTTTAGTAGGAAATTGACTTTTTGAAAAATCTTTCAATAATTTTATTGCAAAACCATTTTTTACTAAAATATTAATGTCTTTTTCTTGAATTACAAATTTAGAAGATAAATGTTCATATTTTTTCTTATTTATAATTAATAATGTGTCATTAAACAAAGCACCTTTAACTTTATATGATAAATTTTCAACTAAAAAACTTTCTGATTCATAAATACTTATTAAACTTGCCAGTATATTACTGATATCTTTTATATTGAATGTTGAATATTGTTCTATAATCTTACATTGACTATGAATTTCATCAATAATATTATTTAAATCAACATTATTACTATCAAGTGAAATATTATATTCTCTTTCTATTTTTGCTACTGCAGTTGCAACATCTTGCATTTGTTGTTCTTTTATATTATCTTTGTTATCCAATATTTGTTTTTTTGTAACTCTTAATTTTTGTAATTTATAATTAATATCCATAGAACCCTCCTCATATATATTAATCATTTTACCACAAATTTATAAAAATGTATAGGAAGCAAAAATGAACAATATGATTTAACTAGTTAATAAATAGTGCACCAGATTGATAGTTACTCGAATTTTTCGACGTAATATAAAAACTACTATCAAATTAATTGAAAGTAGTTTTCTTTTTAACTTAAAAATACCTTTATAATAAATTAAATAATTATTTTGTTTTTTTAGTATCACTATTTTCAAAAGAAAAACCTATACTTCTTAAATAATTAGAATATTTAGTAATATCTTCAATTTCTAAACAATCAAGATCAATTATTACAAACTCTCCAGCTTCTTTGGTTCTTAAGCTATTATTATTTTGAATAGAAGTAGATACTTCATTTCCAATATCAAAATTAGTTGAGTCAAAATGAATTTTATTGTCCGTTGTTAAAAGACCAATGTTATCTGGATGTAAATCAGTTGATTTTAAACCAATCGCATGAAGATTATCCGAAAGTTCTTTTCTAATTGCATGAATTTTTTTATCAGGCAAACTATCTTTTATATTTTCACATACAAGAACTTTTTGAGTTACTTCAATATGTATTGGATAACCATCAAATTCAAAATCACGATTTATAATAGGTTGTAACAAATATTCACAATATGGTATAGATGATCTTCTTCTTGGTTTTCCTATTTTAATAATCTTATCACCAATACTATAAACAATTGAAGTTGTGCCTTTAGCTATAAGTTTTAAATTTGAATCAAGCCCATTATTTTTACAATAGTTAGTCAAGTCTTTTATCAACAGTTCAAAAAAATCAGTAAATTCTCTTTTTTGTTTTTCACTAAAAAACAACTCATCATATTCAAAAGTAGATCTCTTTGTCATGTATTTTTGAATAAAATTTTCTCTATCTTCTAAATTTAAATCTTTTTTTCCTAATAAATTTTGTTTTATATTTTCTGCATATCCATCTTTTATATAAAATCCATCAAATATATCTTTATTTACATATGGATTAAAATAAATAGGTTTATTAGAATTTTCAAATGTGATAGATTCAATCATTGCATCTAATCCAAAAAAAGGTATGCTTACTAGTCCTTCTTCATTTTTTACCAAAACATTCTTAAATCCAACAACATCTATTAACTTAAATTTTTTTGTTTCTCTATAACCGTAACTAGAATAGTATGTTAAAATAATATTAGAATCAGTTTTCATTTTCAATCTAGTATAAATATCTAAAAAATCGTTCATTGTTATCACATCCTTAAAAAAATTATATCATGTGTACTTTGAAAAGTAAATTAATGAGAAGAAAACTTACTGATTTATGATAGAATAAAAAATATGTTTTAATTTTGAAATGATAAAATAATTTCTAATATATAAATGTCTAAATTGTACGTTAAGAGGAGGACTCATTAGATAGAAAAATAACCTAAAAAGTTACATTTTACTTTAAAGTATGTTATACTTATGATAGTTAATAGTTATTACTATTTCTTATTTAGTTCGGGAAATTATTCTATTTCTTCCTTAGGACATTATTAAAATGAAAGGAAATATTTATGGGAGAATTTTATCTTATACAACGAGGAAAATTAAAAAAAGAGGGAAATGAACTTTTTGGAGAAAATGGTATAGCTAATTTAGATTATATGGGATCTGCTGAATTTGAATTTGGTGCTATTCCTAAAGCTTATAGAAGATTAATGTATAATTTTTTAAATTATGAAATATTTCATACTGATATTTTTACTTCTGATAAAAAAGAATTGATTATATTTTGCAGAAAAGAATATTCTAAAGAAATATTAAAAGAATTAAAGAATTATGTTTATAAACCATATAAATTGAAAGAGTATTCGGAACTTGATAACATATATTTAAAAAATTCAAATAAAAATTTACGTAGTAATTTTTGGTGGTGTATAGATTGTAATAATGTCTATGGAGATTGGATGGCATTTTTAGATTCAAATATAATTAAGTTTTTTAAATCAATAAAAAATGATTATCAAAATTGGTGGTTAAGTAAGCCTTTAGAAAAAAGAGAAGAAGATTATAAATTGTCACTCAAGCGATAAAACAGATAAAGTATCATGGTTATTGACAAGCTTTTTTTAATCAACTATAATAACTTTGGTGTTTTACATGACTAAAGATGAAGTTTATGAATTTATAAAAAGTAAAAATATATGGTATGAAATCAATGAACACGAATATGTTTACAATATGGAAGAAGTTAATAAAAAGAACTATTAAATTTAATACCTGGTTCAGTAACGCCGCTAGGTTTATTAAATGATAGCGATAGAAAAGTTAAATACTATATTGATGAATATTTTTTAACTGGTAAATCTATAATAGGACTTCATCCATTAGTAAATAATGTGACGATTTGGTTAAAGACTAATGATTTAATAAATATAATAAAAGAACATGGCAATTTTATTAGTACTATAAAATTCTAAAAAGGAGTAAATTAAAAATGAAAAAGAAATTATATAAAGTTGATAATGGTAAAAAATTATGTGGAGTATGTACTGGTTTTGCATTATATTTTAACACAGATGTTACTTTAATTAGATTAATTTTAATTTTCTTTACACTTTGTGGAGGATGTGGAATACTTCTATATATCATCGCAGCCTTAGTGATGCCAAATGAAAATGAAGTAATTCATTCTAAAAAGAAAATTAATTAATATAGAAAGAAGTAAATATTATGAAAGAAAATGAAGGAATCTTAAAAATTAAAACAGAAGTTAAAGATAATTGTGTAAATTATGACTATTTTGGATTTTGCACAGTTGAAGATTGCATCAAGTGTGAAAATGCATCTTATAGGTTTATTTTTTCGAATGGAAGACAAACTGGAGATAACGAATATTATAAAAATGGTAACTCTGAAGAAAAATATTTAATTGAATTTTTTGATAAAGTACCTACTAGAGTGGAATTAGAAAAATATTTTTTAAATCCTAATAGTAATTACAAAATTACAAGATTAAATGATGGGGTAGTTCTAAGACCTAGTAAAGAAGAAGTAAATGCCTTAATGAATTATTATAATGAAAATAAAATTAAACAAGAAGAAGACTACATAAATTATACAGAAAGAGTTAGAGTAGCCAAATTAAGTAAAACTAAACCAAATAAATAATATTTAGACTTGATATTTAATTGTAATATTGTAATTTATTTAATACAAAAATATTGACAAATAGTACTTAATATGCTATAATTTACTCAGTAATGGGGGTAATAAAGGTATGAAAAAAAATCAAGCAATTCTAAAAATTAAGACAGGAGTAAATGGAGATTGTTGCTATGAAGGAAGGGCTTTAAACGAGTGTCTCAAATGTAATAATTCAGTCCATAAATTTATATTTCCTGGTGGAAAAACTAGTGGAAGCTGTAAATACTTTTTTAAATTTGGAAAAGCAGAAAGATATTTAATAGAATTTTTTGATAGAATTCCTGCAAGGAATGAAATAGAAATCTATTTAAGAAATGGAAATAGTGATTATAGATTAACTGATTTAAAAAACGGTAGGATTCTAAGACATAGTTATTCAGATGTATATGAAATAAATAATGACTATAGTAGAAAATTAAAATAGAAAGTTAATAAAAACTTTCTTTTTTATTTACACAAAAAGTGTTAACCTGAAATTAAAAATGTTTATAAAAGTACTTGTCAATAGTATACTCTAATTAAGAGGTAGATATGTTATGAAAAAAGTAATTATAATAATAATTTCCATAGGAATTTTAGTATTTGGTTTTTTTGGAGTTAAAAAATATTTAAATAAGAATGATAAAAGTACACCTGATGACGCACCAAAAGAAGTAAAAAAGCTTAAAATAATAAATGAAGACAGCAAGTCACGACCAATTGCAGTTATGATAAATAATAATCATGATGCATGGCCACATGCTGGACTTAACAAGTCATATATAAATTATGAAATAATCGCTGAAGGTGGTATTACTAGAATAATGGCCTTGTTTAAAGATCAAAAAGATGTTGAAAAAATAGGGTCAGTTAGAAGCAGTAGGCCTTATTTCTTAGACTATGTACTTGAAAATGATGCTATTTATGTGCACTGGGGTGGAAGTAATGATGCTTATAATGATATCTATTCATTAGGAATAAACAATTTAGATGGTATGTCTTATGAAGGAAAATATTTTTTTAGAGATAAAACTTTAAATAAATCTTTAGAACATACAGGATTTACCAAAATGAGTATGATTAATGAAGGAATATCTAAATTAGGATATAATACTGAAACAAATAAAAAGAATTTATTTAACTATAGTATTGATGAATTAGATTTTTCAAACAAAGAAAATGCCTTAATAGCGGATGAAGTAATTATTCCTTATTCAAGTTATCATACAACTAGCTATAAATATGATGAAGCAAATAAAGTATACCTAAGATATATGTCTGACACACCACATGTTGATAGCATTACAGGTGAACAATATATAGCTAAAAATATTATTACTTACAAAATAAATAACTATAGTTATGACTCTTATGGTAGACAAAAATTAGAAAACATAGGTGAAGGAGAAGGGTACTATATTACTGATGGTTATGCTATTCCAATAACATGGAAAAAAGACACTAGAGCTTCTCAAACAAGATATTATTATAAAAATACAGAAGAAGAAATTAAACTAAATGATGGAAACACTTGGATACAAATTGAACCTTCTAACAAATATTTAGACATAATTAGTAATAAAGAAACAACAGAAGAATAAAATAATATTGAAAAAAATAATATTATTTGTTAAAATGATATTATAGTAAGGAGGAAGTTAAAATGGATAGTGTGATAAATTTCTTAGCAGATTATTATATTTGGTTTTTTGTTACAGCTGGCGTTTTATGTTTTGCATTAGTTGGCTTTATAATTGAGTCAAAGAAAAAAGAAAAAAATGTATTTAAAGGAGAAAGTATAGATAATACTAAAGTTGAAGAACCAATTGTTTCTGGAGATACTGTAAATATGAATGGTACTACAACTTTAGAAGAAGCATCACAAGAAACTATTAGCACTAATGAGGAAGTAAATCCTGAAACTTTAGAAGTTCCAGAAAATGAACCTCAAGAAGTAAAAGAAGAAGTTAAACTTGAAGAAGTACCTACAGAAACTCCTGTTATGGAAGATACAATGGAGATAAATGACATTCCATTAAAAGAAGAAGATAAAACTCCAATAGAGTTTTATAGTGAACCTGTAAAAGTTGAAAAACCTGTTTCTTCTGATACACCTGTTGTAGAATTAAGTAATAATACAGTAGAAAATACTAATGCTGATACACCATCAAATAATAATGAAAATATAGAAACTTTAAATATATTTGATGATATAAAATAAATGTAAACTTAACATACTAATAAAAAAAAGATATAGTAAATATATCTTTTTTATATTATAATTATCTTAGACATTAGGAGGGACATTATGAATTTGTCACAAATATTTAATATATTTACTAAAGTATTAGATGTAGCCATATTATGGTTTGTTATATATTACTTGTTAAAATACATAAAAAAGAATATTAAATTAACTTTAATATTTAAAGGTATTTTAATAGTAATCTTACTTAAATTACTAAGTGATTGGCTAAATCTAAATACAGTTGGAGTACTACTTGAATATGTAATTGAATGGGCACCTTTAGCTTTAATAGTTATATTTCAACCTGAAATTAGAAATGTATTAGAAAATTTAGGTAGAAGTCAATTACTAGGAAGACATAAAGTACTTACTGTAGATGAAAGAGAAAAAGTTGTATATGAAATAATGCAGGCAGTTGAATATTTAAAAAGAAATAGAATAGGTGCTTTAATAGTTATTGAGAGAGACTATAGTTTAAATCAATATATTGAACAAGCACATAAACTATATGCTGACTTAAGTAGTGAATTACTAATAAGTATATTCTTCCCTAATAATCCTCTTCATGATGGAGCAGTAATAATTCAAGGAGACAGAATAACATGTGCTGGTAGTGTACTTCCAACTAGTATGAACACTACTATATCTAAAAGATTAGGTACAAGACATCGTGCAGCATTAGGAATAGCAGAAGTAAGTGATGCAATAAGTATATGTGTAAGTGAAGAAACAGGAAGAGTATCTATCGCAATGGAAAATGAATTAAATTATAACTTAACACTAGATGATGCTAGAATGTTACTAATTGAAGGATTACAACCTAAAAAAGAAACTTTCTTTGATGCAGATGAGAAGTTAAACACTGAAGAGGAGGTGGATTCTCTTGAAAAAGACAGAGAAGAATAACATAATTGTTAAATTCTTTAAAGGAATATATAAATTCTTTGATAAAATAATTATTACTCCTTTTAGTAAATTAGCTTATTTAATAAAAGATAAATTCTCATTTAAGAGTGGAATAATAGATAAAATATTAAATAAACCGACTGTACTACTATACTTATCTTTATTTATAGCATTACTAGTATTTGTAGCTGTAGATAAAAAAGTAATAGGTATAAATAATACAAAAGCAGTTGTACTTAAAAATCAAAAAGTTAATGTAGTATATAACGAAGAAGCTTATGTAGTTGAAGGATTACCTGATACTGTAGACATAATTCTAATGGGAAGAAGTGGAGACTTATATTTAGCAGAACAAAGAGGAGATCATGAAGTTAGTCTAGATTTAACTAATTATGATGTAGGTACTCATAAAGTAAAGTTAGAATATAATAAACCAATAAATACATTAAACTATAAATTAGACCCAAGTAGTTTAACAGTAGTAATATATCCTAAAGTAAGTGAAACTAGAAGTGTTAGTATAGATGTAATAAATACTGATAAACTAAGTGAAACATTAGTAGTTAGCAACGTACTATTAGATAAAAATGATGTAATAATTAAAAGTTATAAAGAAAAACTAGAAAGTGTTGCTAACGTAAAAGCAATAGTAGATGTAAATTTATTAAATGCTAAAGAAAGTGGTACTTATACATTAGAAGATGTTAAACTAGTTGCTTATGATGAAACTGGTAAAGAAATGAAAAATATTGAAATAGTACCAGGCACAGTAACTGCTACAGTAACTATTACAAGTCCAAGTAAAACAATACCACTAAAAGTAGTTCCTAAAGGTGAAGTAAGAAGTGGTTCTGCGATAAGTAGTATAACAAGTAGTGTAACTAATGTAACTGTATATGCTGATGAATCAATATTAAATGAACTAAACTATATAGAAGTAGAAATAGATGTAACTGATTTAAGTGAAGATAAAGTATATCAAAAAGTTATAAATAAACCTGCTGGAAGCAGAAGTATAAGTGATACATCTGTTACAATTAATGTTACAATGGAAAAAGAAACTAGCAAAGACTTTGAAAATATAAGTATAGAAACTGAAAATTTAGATCCTAAATTTATTGCACAAGGTGCTAGTCAAAATGATGCAAATGTAACAGTAACAGTAAAAGGAGTTAAGAGTTTATTAGATACTCTAGAAACAACTAATATAAAAGCTTATATAGACTTAAAAGAAATAACAGAACCTGGTAACTATTCTGTTCCAGTATATGTAACAGGTACTGACTTAAAGCTTACTTATACAAGTAAAGTAAAAAGTGTTAACATTATTGTTACAAATAAATAGAATGTGAAATTCACATTCTTTTATTTTCTTGCAGTATTTTCAAATGGTGTTACTAACAAACCAATATTGATAATACCTGATAGACCAACAAATGTGTAAACAACTTTAGTAAGTAAAGTATCTACTCCAAATAATGCTTCTACTAGGTTAAAACTAAATAATCCTACTAAGCCCCAGTTTAAAGCTCCTATAATTACTAGTCCTAAAGCTATTTTTTGTAATGTTTGCATAATACCTCCTCGTTAATTAGTTTAATCATTTTTTAGAAAATTATTCATTATAGGAATAATGACCTAAATAAAGAGTATACTTAAGTAGAAATAATTAAAGGGGAGGGTTATTTTGAAAAAAGTATTAATATTATTATTTTCTTTATTTTTAGTAGTAGGCTGTGGTAAGAAAAAGGACTCTGACATAATAAAAGAATTTGAAAATAAAGTAACATCTATTAAAAATTATCACTTAACTGGAGATATGCAAATACTTAATAATGAAGACAAATATAACTACACAGTTGATGTAACATATAAAAAGGGTAACTATTACAAAGTATCACTTATAAATAAGGAAAATAGTCATGAACAAATAATTCTAAAAAATGAAGATGGAGTCTATGTAGTGACACCTTCACTAAACAAAAGCTTTAAATTCCAAAGTGAATGGCCAACTAATAGTAGTCAATCATATATTTTAGAAACTATTCTTAATGATATCTTAAATGATAGTGAAAGAAATACAACTATTAAGAAAGAGAGTTACATAATAAAAAGTAAAGTAAATTATCCTAATAATAGTGACTTAAAAGAACAAGTAGTAACTTTAGATAAAGAATATTTACCTAAAAGTATAGAAGTAAAAAATAGTAAAGGCGTTACACAAATTAAAATGGTAATAACTAAAATAGATACTAAAACGAATTATGAAAAAGACTACTTTGCACTTAAATCTAGTATATGTGATAACTGTACTAAAGAAACAGAAACAACTAGTAAATTAGAAGACATAGTATATCCTATGTACTTACCTAATGGAACAACATATAGTGGAGAAGAAGTAATAGATAAAGAAGGAAATGAAAGAGTTATACTTTCTTATACTGGAGTTAAGCCATTTATACTAGTAGAAGAAGTTGCTAAAACAAAAGAAAAACATGAAACAACATTAGTAAGTGGAGAAGTAGTTCAATATGGACCACTTGTAGGAGTCATGACAGAAACTAGTCTTAATTGGAGTAGTGATGGAAAAGAATATTATATAATTGGAGAATCACTATCTAATGAAGAATTACTTCAAATTGCTTCTAGTACAGCTACAGTAGCATTAACTAAATAAAACGGTAACCGTTTTATTTTTAATTTTATCTTTAAAAATAAAATATAATGTGATATCATTAATATGAGGTTGATATTATGAGACAAGAATACAAAAGAAAAAGAATAAGAAAAGATAAAAATATTTCTACTGAAGAAAATAGTGTTAAATCATTTATAATTTCTATAATAATTATAATTGTTGGTTTAGGACTAGTTTATTTATTTACACTTTTAGCTCAAAAGAATGGATTCTTTGATGAAGGTTATAATAAACCAGAAACAACTACACCAAGTATTAGTTATACTAATATTACTGCAGGTACTGTGTTTGATAGAGAAGAAGATGAATATTATGTTCTATTTATAGATTCAACTAGTAGTGAATATATTTACTTAACTAGTATAATATCTAAATATGAAGAAGATGATGATCATTTACCAGTATATATTGTAGATTTACATAGTAGTTTCAACAAAGATATAATAGGAGAAGAAAATAATACTGATGCTTCTGATAGTAGTGAATTATCAATAAAAGATTATGCTTTAATGAAAATTAGTGATGGAGATAATGATTTGTTTGTTGATACACTAGAAGAAATAGAAGAAGAATTAAATTAATAACAAAAAGTGGTTGTAATAGACTACTTTTTTTGATAAAATTAAAGAGTAAAAAGTAGAGGAGTACAGAACTATGGAAAGAATAATTCTCTTTGAATTAAGTACCAAACTTGGTACGAATTTTGGGGGGGGTTAAAAATAAATAACACCCATAGTTTTTTCGTTATATTAAATTCATAGGCACCAGTCTATGAGTTTTTTAGTGCTCTAAAAAGCGGAGGTAGCAATGAGGAAAAAGTATTTAACAATATTAGTAGTAAGTATATTAATAATTACAATAGGAGTAACTTTAGCATATTTTAAGCCAAGAATTTTCGGAAATGATAAAGAATTTGCTGTAAAAACTACTGGTGTATATATAAAATACGAAGGAGAAAAAACAATACCAGCAGTATCTATTGAACCTGGATGGAATACAAGCATTAATTTTAAAGTTAAAAGTACATCTAAAGAAACAGAAACTTATGATATATATGTAAAAGATTTACTAAATACATTTGTAACTGAAGGATACTTACAATATAAGATAACATCTACAAATGGATTCAATATGGAAGAATATATAGATTTGCCAAAAACTAATGAAAAAACAGATGTAACCTTAGCACACTATATAACAATTAATCCTAAAGATAGTCATGACTATACAATATCATTGATTTACAAAGATACAGAAGAAGATCAATCAGCTGATATGGGTAAAAAATTATCTGGAACATTTATGATAAAAGAAGGAACAAAAGAGTTATCTTTAGTACAAGCAATTTTAAGAGATAATCCAACAGTAAGTGAAAGAACAAGCTTTAATACAACTAATAACAATGATACAACAGGAACAATATATAAAACAAATAAAACAGAAGATAGAAGTGATATATATTATTATTCAGGAAATACAACAAATAATTGGATTAAATTTGGAGGCTATTTTTGGAGAATAATACGTACTAATGAAGATGGAAGTGTAAGACTTTTATATGCAGGTACTAATCATAATACAACAGAAGGTTATATTGGTAATACTGCATTTAATTCAACTGCAAATGATCCAATGTATGTTGGCTATATGTATGGAACAAGCGGTTCGTTATCAAATAATAGATTAAATTCTAATTCAAGTACAATAAAACAAGTCATAGATAATTGGTATCAAAACAATCTGCTAACTAATTATGATAAATTCATAAGTAAAGAAGCAATATATTGTAGTGATAGAAGTATAAGTAGTGAAGCATATTCTCTAACAAGTGGATTTCATTTTGGAGATTATTACACACTTGTCAAGACTATTAGTCCATCATATAAATGTGGAGCAAATACAAGCAATGGATTACTTGAAAGCACTCAGTCAAATGATGACAAATTTAGTGCAAGTATAAGTGGTGGAGGAAATGGAGATCTAGACTACCCAATTGCATTAATGACAGCAGATGAAATAGTATTCGCAGGTGGATTAAATGGAAAAGATTTAACTAGTCCTTATGCATGGTATTATACAAATAGTGAAGGAAATTCTATTGTAGGAAGTAATTTCTGGTGGACGTTAACTCCATACTATTGGAGTACATCATATGCACTTAATTTTACTGTACGTGGAAGTAGTAATCCAGGTTATATGACAAATTCTTATGTTAATGGAGAACGTGTAATTCGTCCAGTTATATCACTATCATCAAATGCTAGAATTAAATCAGGAGATGCAACAGCAAATAATCCTTATGAAATTGATGAAGTAAACTATAATTCTTCAGATAACACTAAAGATGAAAGTATAATAGTATTAAAAGTACAAAATGGTAAAGCTAAAACTGATTACGCTGTAGTAAATAAAAATCAAGAGACATCATTTATTATTTCGCCAAATGAAGGTTATAAATTAGAATATTCAAATGTTAGTTGTACAGGAACTGCAGTTGGTACAATAACAAGTACTGGAGTAAAAATATCAAATCCAATAGAATATCAAGAATGTACAGTTATTTTAAGAAAAAAAGCATCATCAACTTTAGCAGAAATAATATTACAAGATAATCCAACAATTTCATCTAGAACATCTTTTAGTAGTCCTTTTAATTCAACCACGACAGGAACATTGTTTACTTCAACAGAAAGTATAGCAGGAATAACTAGTACACCACAAGAAGTATACTATTATGCTGGCAATACAACAAATAACTGGGTATTATTTGGGGGATTCTACTGGAGAATAATAAGAACAAATCATGATGGAAGTATAAGACTACTTTATGTAGGAACAAGTCATGATACAACAAGTGGAAATATAGGAACAAGTGCATTTAATACAAACTATAATAGTCCAAAATATGTAGGCTATAAATATGGAGAAGATACTTCCCTCGATACAATAAGAAATAATACATATGATAGTACAATAAAAACATATATAGATACATGGTATCAAAACAATTTAACTAATTATACAAAATACTTAAGTACAAGTGCCATATATTGTAATGATAGAAGTGAAGAAACAGAAGGCTCATATACAACATCAAGTACAGGATTTGATTTTGCGTCACATAAAAGATTAATAACAGATAAAACACCAACATATAATTGCAGTGATATAAGAGATGCATTTAGTGTGGAAAACACAAGTGCAAGGTTAGACTACCCTGTAGCATTAATGACTGCTGACGAAATGGCTTTTGCCGGAGGAACGGCATGGTATGCAAGTATGAGTACACCATATGCATGGTTTATAAGCAATAGTTCTGGAACTAAAGTATCAAATTATTGGTGGTCCTTGTCGCCTTTCGACTGGTTTGGTAGCTATGCGAGCGAGTGTTATTGGGATTCTGGCGATGCGGGCTTGGGCGGCGGACGCGTGAGCGGCGCGGATGCTGTTCGTCCTGTCATTTCTCTAAACTCTTGTGTCAAAGTAACAGGAAAAGGAACTGCTGATAATCCATATGTAATAGATGAAAGTGCTAGTACTTGTTGATAGAAGGCAAACTATTATAGTCAAGAAATTTTGAAAGAAAGGAGAAGTATAATAAATCGATTACATATCAAAATATTTTAAGATTGATTATACAAAGAAAAATGAAAGAAAAGAAATATTTAATATATGGAATATGTTTAATATTATTTATATTAATTGGATTAACATATGCTTATTTTGCTACTAGAATAGAAGGAGAAAAGAAAAAAATTACTGTTAATACTAATGAATTAAAAATAATATTTAATAATGGAGAAAAAATAGATGGAATAGATATAGAACCAGGGTGGAGTGTAACTAAAACATTTAGTGTAGAAAACAAAACAAACTATAATTATCAATATAATTTAGTTTTTAAAAATTTAATAAATACATTTGTAACTAAAGGATACTTAGTATATAAAATAACAAGTAGTAACAATGGATACAATATGACAGATTACTTAGATATACCTAAGGCAAATATAAAAAGAGATTCTACAATAAAATATAGTATAAATTTATTACCAAATGAAATTCATGATTACACAATTGAAATGAAATATATTAATGATAACTATATTGATCAATCAGATGATATGGAAAAAACATTAAGTGGTAATATTTATATTGAACCAAGTAGTGACTACACAACTCGTACATTAACTGAAGCAATATTAAAAGATAATTCAACAATTAGTGAAAGAACTAACTTTAGTACAATAAATATAGAAAGTACAACAGGAACAATATATAAAACAAATAAAACAGAAGATAATAGTAATGTATACTATTATTCTGGTAATACAAATAGTAACTGGGTTAAGTTTGGTAAATATTCAACTGATGATACATCAGAAGAAAATTTATGGAAATCTGGAGATGATATATATTGGAGAATAGTAAGAATAAATGAAGATGGAAGTATAAGATTATTGTATGCTGGAAATGACCCTAGTACAACAACTGGTTATATAGGAAATTCTGCTTTTAATAGTGTTAATAGTGAATCAAGATATGCTGGATATATGTATGGAGGTAATACTAGTCATGAAGATAATCGTTCAAATACCAACAGCA
This sequence comes from uncultured Bacilli bacterium, assembly GCA_934096405.1. Taxonomy (GTDB): domain Bacteria; phylum Bacillota_I; class Bacilli_A; order RF39; family UBA660; genus CAKOLN01. The sequence goes on along the minus strand of CAKOLW010000002.1, from coordinate 52,541 downwards.
GTACTATAAAAGAATATATAGATAATTGGTATTCAACACATTTATTGACTAGTTATGATAAATATATAAGTAAAGATGCAATATATTGTAATGATAGAAGTATTACTGAAGGAACGTGGTCAAACAATTCAAATACTTCATTCTTTTACGGAGCTAGAGAAAGACTTTATAAATCTAAAAGCCCTACATATAAATGTGGAGGTAATACAAGTGGTGGATTATTTGAAAGTACACAATCAATTGCAGATAAATTTAATGTAAGTGGTAACAATAATGGTAATGGCAAATTAACTTATCCAATAGCCTTAATAAGCGCAGATGAATTAGCATATGCCGGTGGTGTATTTATGAATTATCCAGATGGACCATATTTATACTATTCTACAAATAGTGAAGGAAAAAGTATAACAGGCACTAGTTGGTGGTGGGTAATGTCACCTTCATTTTGGAATGGAAAAACTTCAAATGTATGGTATGTAGATGGTTCTAATAGACTAGGTGGTTTATATAACTATACAATTAGTGCACAAAATGGTAAAGTAAGACCAGTAATATCTTTAGATAAATGTGTAAAAGTGACAGGAGCAGGAACTCCAGAAAATCCTTATGTAGTGGATGAACAAGGTTCAACATGCTAAATAAAAAATTAATATCGATTTGATATTAATTTTCTTTTGTAACAAAATTTTCTAAATAGGTATTATATGCTTTTATTTCATCTGTTTTATTAAACATTTTAAATTTATATCTTTTATTCTTTGAACTAATTAAAGATTTAACTAAATAGTTAGTAAAATGAGGATTCCTAATTAATAAAGGTCCAATTAAATAAGTACCATAGAAATTTTTATAATGATAACCTTCGATTTGTGAACCTAAGCAAGAGCCAGTACCTTCCTTAACTTTAAATAAAGGCTTTTCTATTTGATACATATTACCACATCTATTTTGAAAACCTATAATAGGATATTTAATAAATTTAGTAGTATCAACAACACTTTCTACAATTCTAAATCCCTTCCATAAAGTATGAAATTCAAAACAACTTAAACAATCTTTAAAAACAGGTCCATTTATAATATATTCTCCAAATAATTCTAGTGAATTACCAGTAGTTAAAAAGAATTTACCTTTTTCAATAGCATTAGTTATTTCATCTTTATATTTCATAATATCATCAAGTACTAAAGACATACCTTTTTCAGTACCCATTCCCATATAAAACATATCATATTCATTAAAATTAATTTTATCATTAATAGTTAAGAAATGTATTTCACATTTAACATCTTGTCTTTCAAGAGCTTTTTTTAAAGCTCTTATATTACCATTTTCTCCATATAAATTAAGAATATCATAATATAAATGAGCAATTTTAATCTTAATCATTAGAAATACCTTCTTTCTTTAATAAATTTTTTAATTCAATCTCTTTATCAAAACAAACACAACTATAAATATTACCCTTAGTCCTATTTCTTAATATATTAAATAAATCATTTTCTAAATTATCTACTAATATAATCTTATTTTTATTAACTCCAGTATAATCCATTCTAACCAGCATATCATATTTAAATCTACCTATTAATAGAATTTTATCTATTGACTCATCATTTAACTCTTCAAAATCAATATCCCAAATCCAACTAATATCATTTTCACTATATCTTCTAGAAGAATTATCAAAACCTAATATTATAGTTTTCTTTCCTTTTTCATGAAGTATAAAATCTAATGATTGTTTATAACTTAAATTATTTTCATTTTTACTTACTAACATTTGCCATTTTCTATTATCAAAATTATATATATTTAATCTTTTAGGTTTAAAAGCTTCATCATTCATAACTCTTATTATATCTTTACTTTTTATACCAATCGTACTACATATAGCGTAGCTAGCAGTAGTAAAGTAAACTGAATATAAGAAATTAGATGGTAAATGAACTTTATTTTTATTTATATATATAAAACCATCTTCTACTTTAACATTATGTGCTAAATAATCTGGTTCAGGTCTTTTAAATGAACAATGTTTACATTTATAATTTCCTAAATGACCATAATGATAAAAACTGTATTTTAATTTATTGCCACATACTGGACAATAACCAGCATCTTTATTATTTAAAATAGATTCTTGACTATAATTAGTTTTATCCATACCATAAGTAGTTACTTTACCTTTATGATTTAATGCCAATTCATATACAAGTGGATCATCAACATCAAGAATTAAATGAGTTTTATTCTTAATAACCTTACTAATTACTTCTTGTATAAACTCAGGATGGGCATTTCTTGGAGGTTGATCTCTAGTAATATTAGTAACAACCAAATGAGTTAAATCAAAATATTTTAACGAATCAGCCATATATCTTTCATCTAACTCCATTAAAAGAACATCACCTTTAAATTCACCATTTAACTTACAATTACTTAATATTAAACTAACAACTGCATTTAAAACATTGCTTCCATTTTTATTATATACAACATTTTTACCATTTTCCTTTAATATTTTAGCTACCAATTCAGTAGTACTTCCCTTACCGCTAGAACCTGTAATACCTATAATTGTTTTTGGATACTTAACCTGAGATAAACAATTCTTATACAAATATAATGCTACCGCGCCACCAATTACTGAACCTTCTCCTTTAGTTAACTTACTTATTTTATTAGCTAACTTACAAGCAAGAATAGTTACTGCTAATTTCATTTTTAATCACCCTAAGTACATTATACTAGATTAATTAACTAATTTAAATACAAAATGTAAAACTATGTAAAGAAAAAAGAATATCTAATTTTGTCGAAAAGAATGCAAAATAAAAATAAATATTTATAATAATAAGTAGGTGAGTTAAATTGAATATATTTTATAGTAACGAAACGTTATTTGTTGATTTATATGGGAGTGTGGAAATGAAGAATGTAAAAAATAAAGTATTTAATATTTTAAATGAGTATAACATTAATAATTTAGAACTGAATGTAAGTGAAGTATTTGAATACAAATCAGGTTCAATAAGAGAGTTTAAAACAGACTATAATAGAATGTATAAAGGTACAATAAAAATAAACAGATAATTATTGTATCTTTTACTTTATCTAAATATATGATACAATTTTATTGGTGATAATATGCTAGTAAGTGGATCAATATTAACAAATAGTATGAGTACAAAAGAAGCTATAAAGCTAATGAATAACATAGGAGTAGACTATATTCATGTAGATGTAATGGATGGTAAATTCGTACCTAATAAAAGCTTTACAATTAAAGACGTTGTTAATTTATCTAATTATACGAGTAAAGAATTAGATATACATTTAATGGTAAACAATCCTTTAAAATATATAGATGAGTTTAGTTTACTTAACACTAAATATATTACATTTCACTATGAATCTGTTAAAAATCCAATAGAAGTTATAGAAAAAATTAAAAATAATGGTTTAAAAGTTGGAATTAGTATTAAACCAGAAACTAGTGTTAATAAAATAGAAAATATTTTAAATATAGTAGACTTAGTTCTAATCATGAGTGTTGAACCAGGCGCTAGTGGACAAAGCTTTATTGATAGTGTAGTATACAAAACAGAAATATTAAAAAAAATAAGAGAAGAAAAAAATTATAAATACATTATAAGTATAGATGGTGGAATAAATGATATTTCATTTGAAAAAGTAAAAAGTAACGTTGACATGGTAGTAAGTGCATCATATTTATTAAATGGAAATGGTATTGATAAAGTTAAAAACTTTAAAAATAGTATATAAAAAAATACAAATACGAAAAAAATGTAATATTTTGTAAATATATGTCACAAATAAGTTGAAAATCTCTCTTGAACGTGTTAAAATATCTGATAGAACGAAGGGAGGGAAGATACATGACTCGTGTAGAAGTTAAGAATGGAAATGTTGAAAATGCATTAAAAAGATTTAAAATAAAAGTTCAACGTAGTGGGGTCCCTTCTGAAATGAAAAAGAGAAAGGAATACTCTAAACCAGGTGTTGTAAGAAGAGAAGCAAAAAAAGAAGCTATAAAAAATGCTAGAAGAAATAATAGAAGACATGCTGCTTAGGAGGTAATTTATGTTGTATGATAGAATAAATAAAACTATGTTAGAAGCTATGAAGAGTAAAGACAAAGAAACTTTAAGTACAATTAGACTTCTAAAAAGTGCTATTGATTTATATAAAATAAATAATAAATTAACTGAAGTAACTGATGATACTGTAATTGAAGTTGCTAGTAAACAAGTTAAACAACATAGAGAGAGTATTGAAGAATTTAGAAATGCTGGAAGGAATGATTTGGCTGATAATTTAGAAAGGGAAATTAAAATTATTAGTGAATTCTTACCAGAACAACTAAGCAAAGAAGAAATTGAGAAAGAAATAGATAAAATATTCGAAGAAGTTAAGCCCGGAGGAAAAAAGGACATGGGCAAAATAATGAAGGAAGCAAACGCTCGACTAAAAGGAAAGGCCGATTTTAAATTAGTTAGTGTTATAGTTAACACTAAATTGGGTATGTAGACCGCGTCGCATGCCCAATATCTTCGATAATAAATTTATCGATTCAAACCCTAACGAAGTTAGTACATCGTGTACTAACTTTTTTAGTTAAATTTAAAGGTTTTATTTGACATTCTCTAAAAGTATATTTATAATTGTATTATAATATGGAGGATATATATGATTAATAATAAGAAAGGTTTTACTATTACTGAAATATTAGTAGTAATTGCAATAATAGGAATAATACTAGCTATATCTATACCTAGTATAATAAATATAAGAAAAAGATCCAATGAAAGATTATTAGAAAGTAAAAAAGACATAATATTAGTTGCAGCTGAGTTATATGCTAAAGATAAAAATATACCTAGTGGAGAAAAAATATTTGTATATAATTTAGTAGAAAATGGGTATGTTAATTCTGAAATTGCTAATGGTTCAGGAAAGTGTGGAGATGCTGAAACAGAAAAAACTAACAAAGGATGTGTTATTGATCCTACGAATAATCAAAGTTTAAATAATCAAGAAATATTAATAAAGTATTCAAATGATGCATACATAGCAATATGGGGTAGTGAACAAGCTTCAACTACTGATACTGATTTAGTAGGAAAAGTTAAGACTGATTTAAAGTGTACTGATGAAAATCAAAAAGTAGAAAAGATGGAATGCGTTTACTGCGCTAATGATACAAATTGTAACAATCCAGATAACTATCTTTACTATAGTGGTATAATGTGGAGAGTAATAGGTGTTTACAAAATAGATGGTAAAGAAGTAGCAAAAATGGTTACAGATGACACAGTAACTTGGGATACAGAAAATGATACAAATGCATAAGCACTTGTATCATTTTTAAATATAAATAAAAAAATCTCATAGTAGAGATTCTTGTGATTAAACTTGGTGACCGGTACGGGATTTGAACCCGTGAATGCACGCGTGAAAGGCGTGTGTGTTAACCATTTCACCAACCGGCCATTAAAATGGTGGGCCTGGATGGACTTGAACCATCGACCTTGCGCTTATCAGACGCACGCTCTAACCAACTGAGCTACAAGCCCGTTTTGTCATAAAACCTTCTTAATTTTATAATAATTTTTTATATAATGCAAGTAAAATTTTAAAAAAATGTATAAAAATGATAAAAAAATTGTAAAAACAGGCATTTTATAGTAAAATTATTACGGAAGAGTGATTATATGAGAAGTGTTTATATACATATACCTTTTTGTTCTAGTATATGTAGTTATTGTGATTTTTGTAAATTTTTACATAATGATGTATGGGCAAGTGAATATCTAAAACATTTAGAAAAAGAAATAAATAAGTATTATGATGAAGATGAAGTTAAAACTATATATATAGGTGGAGGAACACCTAGTACACTTAACATACCTAATTTAAATAAACTAATGGAAATTACTAAAATATTTAAAAGAAAAGATAACATAGAATTTACATTTGAAATGAATGTAAATGATATAACTGAAGAAAAACTAGTTATACTAAATAATAATGGAGTAAATAGAATTAGTATAGGAGTAGAAAGTTTTGATAAAAATAATCTTTTATTCTTAAATAGAAAACATAATAAGAAAGAAATATTTAATAATATTAACTTAGTAAAAAAATACTTTAATAATATTAATGTTGATCTTATATATGCACTTCCAATAGAAACATTAAGTGTTTTAAAAAGCGATATAAACAATATACTTAAATTAGATGTAAATCATGTAAGTACTTATAGTCTTATAATTGAAAATAACACAGTACTAGCAGTTAAAAACATAAAACCTATAGATGAAGATAAAGATGCTAAAATGTATAAATACATAGTTAAAAAATTAAAAAGTAAAGGTTATAATCACTATGAAGTTAGTAACTTTGCTAAACCAGGATATGAAAGTAAACATAATTTAGGGTATTGGAATAATACTGAATACTATGGATTTGGTTTAGGTAGTCATGGATTTATCAGTGAATTAAGATATGAAAACACTAGAAGTTTTAATGAATATCTAGCTGATAAATATAGACTTAATGAACTTGTTATGTCAAAAAAAGAAGATATGGAAAATCATGTAATGTTAGGACTTAGAAAATTAGAAGGAATAGATGTAAAAGAATTCTTTGATAAATATAATGAAAATATCCAAGATGTATTTAATATAAAGCCTTTACTAAAAGAAGGATTACTTAAAACTAATAAAACTAATATATATATTCCAGAAGATAAAATATACATAATGAATTACATATTAAATAAAATATTAAAATAGTCAATTTATTTATGAAACTTATGTGAAAAAGTATGTAATAAGTTGACTTTTTAAATTTATGAAAGTAGTATTAATTGGGAGGAAAAAGTAACATGAAAGAAATATTAAAAACAATAGTTAAATATAAATTACAAATATTATTTATATTAATTCTTTTATTTGCGCAGGCATATACAGAATTAGAATTACCTAGTTATACTAGTAAAATAGTTGATACTGGTATACAAAGTGGAGGTATAGAAAGTATTGTACCTGAAGTATTAAGTAAAAAAGATTATAATTTAATAACTAATATGCTTGATAATAAAGAAAAAGATATTTTAGAAGTTAGTTATGATTTAATAGATGGAAAATATAAATTAATAAAAGAAAATAAAGATTTAGAGAGTATTTTATTGTATCCTATATCTATAGTGGTTAACATAGATAAATTTAATGGTGTACCAACAAAAGAAGTGGTAAATTCATTAAAAGACCAATATGAAGGCAATGAGAGTTTCATTGAACAAAGTGATATTAACTATATAAAAAATACTTATAAAGAATTAGGTATAGATGTAGAAGAAAAACAAATGAATTATATATATTCTACAGGTGGAAAAATGCTAATTGTAGCATTAATATCTATGGGAGCAACAATACTTAGTGTTTATTTATCTAGTAAATTATCTGCATTCATTGGTAAAGATTTAAGAAATAAAGTTATGAAGAAGATAATGACATTTGAAACTGAAGAATTAAATAAATTTAGTACTAGTAGTTTGATAACAAGATGTACTAATGATATAGTACAAATACAAACTTTAATAATGATGTTATTTAGAATAATAATCTTTGCTCCAATAATGGGAATAGGTGCGATTACTAAAGTAAGTGGTAGTCCTATATCTTGGGTTGTAATAGTGTCCGTATGCGCAGTATTACTTCTTATGTTAGTATTGTTCCTTGTAGTTGTACCTAAATTTAAAAAAATGCAAGATTTATTAGATAGAATGAACTTAGTATTTAAAGAAATATTAGAAGGTATACCAGTAATAAGAGCATTTGCTAATGAAAAATATGAAGAAAAAAGATTTGAAAAAGCTAATGATGATATAACTAAAAATGGTTTATTTATACATAAAGCTATGGCTATAATGGAACCTACTTTAACACTTATGATGAATAGTGTAAGTATATTAATTGTATGGGTAAGTGCTAATAAAATAGATATGGGTACTATGCAAGTTGGTTCTATGATAGCGTTTATAACATATACTATGCAAATTATTATGTCATTTTTAATGGTATCTATGGTACTTATAATGCTTCCAAGAGCAACTATTTCTCTTAAAAGAGTTAGTGAAGTATTAAATACTGAATCTAAAATAAAAGATAAAGAAAAAACTTTAAAACTTGGAGAAAAGAATGAAGTAGAATTTAGAGATGTATACTTTAGATATCCTGATGCTACAGAAGATGTACTAAGAAATATTAACTTTAAGGCGACTGAAGGAACAACTACAGCATTTATAGGTAGTACTGGTAGTGGCAAATCTACATTAATCAATTTAATACCTAGATTCTATGATGTTACTAGTGGGGAAATTCTAGTAAATGGTAGAAATATAAAAGATGTAAAATTAAAAGATTTAAGAGAGTTAATTGGATACGTTCCACAAAAAGGTAATTTATTTAGTGGTACTATATTATCTAATATAACATTTGGACTTAATAAACCTGATAGAGAAAAAGCACTTGCTTCAGCTAAAATAAGCCAAGCATTAGAATTTATTAATGAAGATAAAGATGGACTTGATAGAGAAATAAGCCAAGGTGGTACTAATGTAAGTGGTGGTCAAAAACAAAGACTATCTATTGCAAGAGCAATTTGTAAAGATCCTAAAATATATGTATTTGATGATTCATTTTCAGCACTAGACTATAAAACTGATGCAGAACTTAGAAAAGAACTAAATAAAATAACTAAAGATAAAATAGTATTTGTAGTAGCGCAAAGAATTAGTTCTGTAATGCATGCTGATAATATAATAGTTTTAGATAATGGTGAAATAGTAGGAATGGGTACTCATGAAGAGTTACTTAAATCTTGTCCTATATATAAAGAAATAAAAATAAGTCAATTAGGAGGTGAATAAAATGCCAAGACCACAAAATACAGATAAAGCAAAAGACTTTAAAGGTACAATGAAAACATTAATAAAAAGTTTAAAGCCTTACTATGTACATATAATAGTTATAACAATATTATCAATATTAGGTACTTTATTCACTATAGTTGGACCTAAAATATTAGGTAATGCCACTACTGAATTATATAGTGGAATAATAAAAAAAATACAAGGAATAGGTGGAATAAATTTCACTAAATTACATAAAATACTTTTAACAATATTGATCTTATATATTATAAGTGCATTATTCAATTATTTACAAGGTATTATAATGGCAAAAATAAGTCAAAAATATGCCAAAGATTTAAGAAGTAAAGTAGATAAAAAAGTAAATAAATTACCACTTAAATACTTTGATAAAAAGACTCATGGTGAAGTATTATCTTTAGTAACTAATGATATAGATACAATAAGTATGAATTTAAATAGAAGTGCTACTGAATTAATAACATGTATAGTTATGGTAATAGGAATACTTATAATGATGTTTTCTATTAACTTTACTATGACAATTGTTACTTTGGTAATACTACCAATATCTTTAATAATAACTAGTACCATAATGAAGAAGAGTCAACATCACTTTGTTAATCAACAAGATAGACTAGCAATTGTTAATGGTAAAGTAGAAGAAATGTTGAGTGGACAAAACATAATAAAATCATTTAATGCAGAAAATAAAATGATGAAAGATTTTGAAGAAAGTACCAATGAGTTATGTGAATCAGCTTGGAAAAGTAATTTCTTAGGTGGACTTATGCATCCAATTATGAAATTAGTTGGTAATTTAGGTTATGTAGTTGTTGCTATAATGGGTGGAATATATGTTATTGAAGGAAAAATAACAGTTGGTAATATTCAATCATTCATAACATATACTAAGAATTTTACTAATCCAATTGCAAATCTAGCAAGTATAATGACTGAATTACAAGGTATGGTCGCAGCTTGTGAAAGAGTATTTGAATTTTTAAATGAAAAAGAAGAACCTATTAAAAATAAAGTAGAACTTAAAAATGTAAGAGGAAATGTAGTATTTAAAAATGTTACTTTTGGATATGATGATAAAATAATTATAAATAATTTTAGTACTCATGTTACAAGTGGTAAAAAGATAGCAATAGTGGGACCTACTGGAGCAGGTAAAACAACTTTAGTAAAATTACTTATGAGATTCTATGACACCAATAGTGGGGAAATACTAGTTGATGGTGTTAACATAAAAAATGTTGACAGAGGAGAATTAAGAAAACAATTTGGTATGGTACTTCAAGATACATGGTTATTTAGTGGTACAATAATGGAGAACTTAAGATATGGAAGATTAGACGCTACAGATAGGGAAGTAATAGATGCAGCGAAAATGGCACATGTACATCACTTTATTCAAACTTTACCTGATGGATACAACATGATTTTAAATGAAGATACAGACAACATAAGTGGTGGTCAAAAACAATTACTTACTATTGCAAGAGCAATACTTGCTAATCCTAAAATACTAATACTTGATGAAGCAACTAGTAGTGTAGATACAAGAACAGAAATATTAATACAAAAAGCAATGGATGAACTAATGAAAAATAAAACATCATTCATCATTGCACATAGATTATCTACAATTAAAAATGCCGATTTAATACTAGTATTAAAAGACGGAAATATAGTAGAACAAGGTACTCATGATGAATTACTTAAAAAGAATGGATTCTATAGTACGCTTTATAATAGTCAATTTGAAGAAGTTTAAACTTCTTTTTTTCACAAATTACGACATTTTTTTCAAAACTTATTGCATATAATTAAATGATTTGATAAAATTAAAGCATAAAATAAAAGGAGCATGAAAACTATGATAGTACTAATCAACTCTGAATTAAGTACCAAACTTGGTACGAATTTCGGGGGGGGTTATTAAAAATAACTCTCATAGTTTTTTGTTATTTTAAAATCATAGGTACCAGTCTATAATTTTTTTAGTGCTCAGAAAGGAAGGAAAAAGATGGAAAACAAAAAAAGCCTATATTATATACTCGGTGCTATAGTAGTTGTTGTTATAGCCGGTATTATAGGAGTCATTGTAAAAACAATGAATAAAGAAGAAGTACCTGTAACTTATAATGTCACTTTCAATACTGGTGGTGGAAGTACAATAAGTGATCAAAAAATAAAAGAAGGAGAAAAAGTTACAAAGCCAACTAATCCTACAAAAGAAGGTTATATATTTGTTGAATGGACTAATAATGGTAATACATATGACTTTAATTCAGCTGTTACATCAAATTTAACATTAATTGCTAAGTGGGAAAAAGTAAGAGAAGACGTTAAAACTTATGTAGTTGAATTTGACACTGATGGTGGAACAACTATAGCAAACCAAGTAATAGAAAAAGGTCAAAAAATAGTAAAGCCAGTAGATCCAGTTAAAGCAAATTATGTGTTCAAAGAATGGCAATTGGATGGAAAAACTTACAACTTTGATACTGAAGTTACTACTAACCTAAAATTAAAAGCTAAATGGGAAGAAGTAAAACAAACAAATGGAAATAACACAAATAATAATGGCAATAGTGGAAACAATGGAAATAATGGTAATACAACAAAACCAAATAATCCAACAACACCAACTAAGAAAAAATACTCAGTATCATTTAATAGTAACGGAGGGTCTTTAATTAGTTCACAAAGTGTTATTGAAGGAAACAAAGCTAGTAAGCCTAAAGATCCTACCAGAAGCGGATACACATTTGAAGGATGGACATTAGACGGAAAATCATATGACTTTAATACTATAGTAACTAAAAACATTACTCTAGTAGCAAGTTGGAGCAAAATAGCAAATAAATACACAGTTACATTCAATTCAGATGGTGGAAGTAGTGTAAACTCACAAACAATTACAGAAGGAAATAAAGCAACAAAACCAAGTAATCCTGCAAAAGAAGGATATAAGTTTGTAGAATGGCAATTAGATGGAAAAACATACGACTTTAATATTGGAATAACAAAAAATATAACACTAACTGCTAAATGGCAACCTTTATCAAAATATACAGTTACATTTAATTCAGATGGTGGAACTAGTGTCGGTTCACAAACTATTACTGAAGGAAATAAAGTTACTCAACCAGCATCACCAACAAAAGAAGGGTACAAATTTAATGGATGGTTATTAAATGGAAGTGCTTACAATTTTAACAATCCTGTAACAAGCAATATTACTTTAACAGCAAGTTGGGTACAAAAATCATATACAATTTCTAGAAGAAAAACTGATTCATATTCACCAGATAACTTATTAACAGTTTATGAAGAAGGAAGTGTAATATCTGTTCAAAGAATAGAATACATAGATGGTGGTATAATATGTTTTGGAAATAACTTATCTGCATCTGATACTGATTTATTAGGAGTGACAAGAGTAGTAGTAGTACTAAATAGTGGTATAAAAGTAACTGCTACAATTAATTAATATGAAAAAGAGATTAATAATTATAATACCTATAGTTTTAATAATAGCTATAGTGTTAGTACTATTATTTTATAACAAAAAAACTTATAAAATTAATTTTGAAACAGTAGATGCATACTCACCAGAAAGAAAATTAATTGTATATGAAAATGATAAAGAAATAGAATTTAAAGAAATCAGATATGAAGACGGAACAATATTATGTTATGGTACTAATCCAATTGCTTCATATACTGATATAAAAGATATTAAAACATTAATAGTTAAACTAAATAATGATAAAAAAGTAGAAGCACAAGTTATAATAAAATAGGAGGAAAAATATGAAGAAAATATTAAGTAGCATTGTTCTCTTAATTGGAATATTTACATTTGCAAATATTAATAATCTAAATGCTGGAGAAATAGATACAAATGATATTTCTAATTCAACATACATAATTGGTAAAAGTATGTTTACAAGAGAAACAACAAATAACTATAAAGGTTATTTAACAACTGATGTTATTATGTTAGCTGCTAAAACAATAGATAGTAATAATCTTGAAGATATGATTATTTACTATAAAAATGCAAGAGGACTTTGGTTCAATGCATTAACAAATGAATTAGTAGATGTACCAACAACTTTTGAGATTAATTATAAAAATAATGATGTTTATCTAGATACACCAACATTATCTAATCCATTGGGTACTATAGATAAACCTATATTAAGATTTGATTATGAAGAAGCTTATTCAAAAGAAGGAGCAACTGATTTAATCAATGGTTACGAATTATATGAATTAATTGCTAATAAATTACAATTAATTGAAACAAAAGAAGGTATTTTAAACAAAGAAATTTCACTTAGTATTGGAACTACTAAATCTTACAAAGTAAGGGTATATGCAATAAATGCAAAAGGTGAAAAAGTATATAGTGATTATTCTGATTACTTAACTTTAACAAATTCTATAGCCGCACCAAATATGTTTGTTTATATTGAAAACAATAAAATAAATATAGGTGGAGAAGCAATCGGTACTATGTCTGGAAATGAAGTATATGAAAAAGTTGGTAATACTTATAATGTGATACATACAGATAATATTCATCAAAACTTTCAAACAAGTGTGGACTTAGTAGGTAATTATGGAAAGACATATGCAGCAAGAACTTACATATTAGATTCAGATGGAAACAAAGTATATAGTGATTATTCAGAAGTAAAAGCAGAAATGAGTTATCCAACAATTACAACAGCAGGTGCCAGTGGAAGCGATGAACCTCAAGGAATTCTATTATGCATTAATTCAATAACAGAAGCAACAGGTATAGAAGTATATAGTTCAACATCAGAAGATGGAGAATATACTTTATATAAAACAATAAAAAAAGAAGATATTAGTAGTAATAATACTTTTGAAGTTTCTGCATCAAGTGGCCAACACTTATATTATAAAGTAAGAAAATATATTGCTATAGATGAAAATACATATTATGTTAGTGAATTTTCAAATGTATTAAATGTAAATAATTCTCTTTCAACACCAGTTTTAAATGTAACAGGTGAAGGTGAAAGTGAAGGCGTAAAATCAATAATATTAACAATAGACAATTTAGATTACACCAGTGGTATAGAAGTATATAGTTCAACATCAGCAAACGCAGAATATACTTTATTAAATACAATAACTAAAGAAGAATGGGAAAGTCATCCATATACTGTAAGTGCACAAAAAGGAGAACACCTTTATTTTAAGGTAAGAAAATATGCTATTAGTGATGGAACAACATATTATAGTGAATTTTCAAATTTTGTTGAACTTGTTAATAAAGTTTCAACACCAACATTATCAAATCCTTTAGGTACTATAGATAAACCAATATTAAGATTTGATTATGAAGGAGCTTATTCAGAAGAAGGAGCAACTGATTTAATAGACGGTTATGAATTATACAAAGTAATTGATAACGCACCTAATTTAGTTGAAACAAATGAAGGAATTTTAAATAAAGAAGTTACTATTGAAAAAGGTGTAACTGAAATATATACATTAAGGGTTTATGCATTAAATTCTAGAGGAGAAAAAGTATATAGTGATTATTCTAATTACTTAACTTTAACAAATCCTGTACCACAACCATTTATAAATTCTGATATAAAAGACAATAAAATTACTTTATATGGTCAAATATATGGTGAATCAGGTAATGAAGTACACGGTTATGAAATATATGAAAAAACAGGAGAAACATATGCATTAATAAAAACTTCTGAAGGTTCTCAAGAATTCAAAACTATAGTTGATGTAAAAGATAATTATGGAAAGACATATGCAGCAAGAGCATATATAATAAATACCGAAGGAAATAAAGTGTATAGTGAATATTCAGAAGTGAAAGCAGAAATGGGTCATCCAACAATTACTGAAGCAGGTTGGGAAGGCTCTGACGCAGGAAATGCTTTAAGAATATGTGTTAATTTATTAACTGAAGCAACAGGTATTGAAGTATATAGTTCAACATCTGAAGACGGAGAATATACTTTATATAAAACAATAAAAAAAGAAGACATAGATGAAAACAATACATTTGAAGTCTCTGCACCAAGTGGCCAACACTTATATTTTAAAGTAAGAAAATATATTGCCATAGATGAAAATACATATTATATGAGTGAATTTTCAAACGTATTAGATGTAGATAGTTCCCTTTCAACACCAGTTATAACAGAATCTGGTCAGAATGGTGATGAAAATGAACAAAGAATGCAAATTTTGATAGATAATTTAGATTATACTACAGGTATAGAAGTATATAGCTCAACATCAGAAGATGGAAAATATACTTTAAATAAAACAATAACAAAAGAAGAGTGGGAAAACAACCAAAATTATGTAAGTGTAAAACGTGGTGGACATTTATATTTTAAAGTAAGAAAATACGCTATTAGTGATGGAACAACGTATTATAGTGAGTTTTCTAATGTTGTCGAATTAAAAAGTCTTCTATCTGCATAGTTTTAAGCGCAACAGGTGTAGGAGAATGTAAAATAAAAAATCAATAATGATATCTGTAGATTCTTTAAATAATGCTACAGGAATAGAAATATATAGTTCGACATCAGAAGATGGAGAATAAACATTATATGGTTCTTTAACAAAAGAAGAATGGGAAAACCGTCAAAATACTGTAAGTGTACAAAAAGGAGAACACCTTTATTTTAAAGCAAGAAAATATGTAGTGATTGATGGAACAACTTTTTATAATGATTATTCTAATATAATAGATTTAGATAATCCTATAGCTGCACCAAATATGTTTGTTTATATTGAAAACAATAAAATAAATTTTGATGGTGAATCAAGTGATGCTGTATCCGGCTATGAAGTTTATGAAAAAATGAAAATACTTATACTATAATACATACAGATAATATTCATCAAAACTTTCAAACAAGTGTGGACTTAGTAGGTAACTATGGAAAAATTTATGCGTCAAGAGCTTATGTATTAGATTCAGAAAACAATAAAATTTATAGTGAATATAGTGAAGTAGAAATAAAATTAACAACACCTAGATTAGAAATCCTTATTTATAATAATGAATCAGACATGAGACATTTACAAATTAATAAAGATTATTATACAGGTGAAACTGCAAGTAATATAGATAAGAATTATGCTGGCGAGGAATTTTATTACTGTTTAGGCACAGATTCAGATGGAAATCCAAGTTATTCTAATTCAATTGTTCCACTTTTAACAAAAGATGACTTTTCGTCTAAAGTAGCATCAAGAGTGTATATGCTTGACTCAAATAACAATAAATATTATAGTGATTATTCGCCTTGTATTAATCTATATTAATATTAAAAACTGATTAGAATTAAACTAATCAGTTTCTTTTAAATTACTTATAATATTTATTAAAGCTAATTTTCCATATTGATAAGTTAAACCACCTTGAATATAAAGTATATATGGGTTTCTTAATGGTGCATCACAAGATAATTCTATTGATGATCCTTGAGTAAATGAAGGACTAGCCATTATTATTTTAGAATTATAACCAGGCATATCTGATGGAATAGGTGTAACATTAGAATTAATCGCACCACTTTCTTGTAACAACTTAGAAAACTTAATTAAATTATTTTCATTTTCTAAATATAAACTTAACACAATATCACATCTTTTTTCATTTAAACTAGGTTTAACTTTATAACCTAAACTTTCCATAACATTACATATTAAGTAATTAATCTTTAAACTAGAAGCAACAACACTAGGTGCTAAATAAAGACCCATTAAAAACATTTTATTAGCATCTAAAGAAGGCCCTGGTTCTTTTCCTTCACCTGGTAAAGTTAATCTTTCACTTATCAAATGAATCAAATCTTTCCTTCCAACAACATAAGCACCATTAGTACATATACCTGCACCTAAATTCTTGATTAAAGAACCAACACATACATCTGCTCCAACTTCAATTGGACTTTTTCTTTCAACAAATTCACAATAACAATTATCTACAAACACTATAATATCTTTATTAATATCTTTAATTAATTTTATTACTTTAGTTAACTTATCAATATTAATGCTTTCTCTAGTAGAATATCCCTTAGATCTTTGAATATATACCATTTTAATATTTTCTAAATTATTTTTTATCTCTTCGTAATTGAAATCATTATTAATTAAATCTATTTCTTTATAATTAATACCAAAACTTTTTAATGAACTGGAATTATCTCTAATACCAATTACTTCATGCATAGTATCATATGGAGTACCACTTATAGATAATAATGTATCATTAGGCCTTAAAATGCCAAATAAACATGTACTAATCGCATGACTACCACTTATAAATTCTCTTCTAACTAAAGCATCTTCACTACCAAATATTGAACTATAAATACTTTCTATTTTATCTCTTCCAATATCATTATACCCATATCCCGTAGTGCCAACTAAATCACTTTCATTTAAATTATTCTTATGAAATGCATCTAATACTTTTTTACTAAAATATAGTTCATTATCATTAATTTCATTAAATATACTAGTTAGTTCTCTTTCTTTTTCATTTACTAGATTAATATACTCATCTTTAAATTTTAACATACTTTACCACCATCTATTTTAATAACACTATCATTTATATAACTTGCTTCATCACTAGATAAAAAATATACTAAATTAGATATTTCTTCTGGATTAGCAAACCTTTTAAGTAAAATTTTATTGATTTCTTTATTTTTAAATTCATCACTCATATTTTCATTCATAGGAGTTTCAATCCATCCTGGACATACCGTATTAACCCTTACATATGGAGAAAAAACATTAGCTAAATTATGACTTAAATTTATTACGCCTGCTTTAGATGCATCGTAGTCCAGTGATTCTGAATAATATGAATCAATACCATTATTACTACTTATATTGATAATTGAACCTTTTTTATTGTTATACATAAGTCTTCCAAAAGTTTTACTCATTAAAAAAGTTCCAACAAGATTTACTTCAATTATTTTCATAAAGTTATCTTTAGTTTTATCTTCAAATAAAGTATCATTACAAATACTAGCATTATTAACTAAAACATCAATTTTACCAAAATCATTAAGTATCAACTTATATAAATTTTGTATATCATCTTCTTTACTAATATCTAATTTAACACATATACTTTTAACTTTGTATTTATTTTTTATATATTCATTAAATTCTAATGCTTCATTTTCATGAGTTAAATAGGTAATTATTGTATTATATCCATTACTGGCATATTTTTCTATTATGCTTTTTCCAAGACCACTACTAGATCCAGTTACTAAAACTGTTTTCATAATTTATTTCACCTCGATTAGTATTTTAACATAAATTAATAAAAATAAAAAGGGATGTGACCTCGCTGGTACTTCAGCAGGATTACATCCCTTGTACCTATATTTATACCATAACTTAGTTTAAAATTCAATAGTTTTTTTCGTATTTTTTCAATATTTTGCTTGTTATACTTTCTTAATTATGTTAATATAAGCTTATCTTTTAACAGACTGGAGGTGAAGAATGCATTTGTGAATAAAGTGTTACAAGACACTGCCAACTATATAGATATTACCGCTAATTTTAAAAATAATGAAATTATATTCAATGTAAGGTTACAACATTTTTATGTTCATGATAAAAGTGTATATATTGTAGATGGTAGGCATGTCAAATTTGATTATTCTAGAGAAGAATTAAATATTGCTTATTGGATTAATCAGGTATTTGGTTATGAGGTAATATTAGTACCTAAAGTTAATTTTCCTTATGGTGTTAATACACCTGACTTCATCATTAATAGAGAAAAATGGGATTTAAAAACAATAACAAGTAGTAGTAATCAAGCGTTATATCATGCAGTGTATTGAAAAAATAAACAAAGCAATAATTTTATATTGGATTTATCAAAGTCTAAACTTGATTTTAATGAAATAATTAATCAATTAAATAGATTATATAAAAGCCCCGATGTTTTATTCATAAATAAAATAATAATAAATAAAAATAAAATGTATAAAGTATTTAAAAAAAAATAAAAAGAGTTGCGTCCGCACTGTCACGTCAGCACGAAGGCAACCCTTGTGCTTATATTTATACCACAATCAGGTTTAAAATTCAATATTTTTTTATATTTTTAACGGACTGGAGGTGAAGAATACATTTGTGAATAAAGTGTTACAAGACACTGTAAATTATATTGATATTACTGCTAATTTTAAAAATAATGAAATTATATTCAATGTAAGGTTACAATATTTTTATGTTCATGATAAAAGTATATATATTGTAGATGGAAAAAATGTACAGATTGACCATAGTAGGGACGAATTAAATATTGCTTTTTGGTTAAGTCAAACATTTGGCTATGAAGTAAGATTAGTGCCAAAAGTAAATTATCCAAAAAAAATCAAAACACCAGATTATATGATGAATAAAGAAAAATGGGATTTAAAAACAATAACCAGTAGTAGTAATCAAGCGTTATATCATGCAGTGTATGGAAAAAATAAACAAAGTAATAATTTTATATTAGATTTATCAAAGTCTAAACTTGATTTTAATGAAATAATTAATCAATTAAATAGATTATATAAAAGACCTGATGTTTTATTTGTAAATAAAATAATAATAAAGAAAAATAAAATGTATAAAGTATTTAAAAGAAAATAAAAAAGAGATGCACCCCCGCTGTCACGTCAGCAGGACTACATCTCTTGTATCTATACTTATACCATAAAATTTTCTTAAAATCAATAAAAATAAACTAATTTGCTTGTAAACATCAAAAATATTTGTTATAATCTACTTGTTAAAAAAAAGGAGGCAGAATATAATGGCTAAAAAAGAAAATAGAGAAGGCGTTGCACTTCAATGTACAGTTTGTAAAGAAATTAATTACTTAACTAGTAAAAACAAAAAGAATACTGAAGGTAAATTAGAAATCAAAAAACATTGTACTAGATGTAATAAAACAACAGTTCATAAAGAAAGAAAGGCTGATTAATAATGTTTAATGTAAATGATATTAAAAATGGAATGACTATTAGTTATGAAGGTAATATATATCAAGTAGTTGAGTTCCAACATGTAAAACCAGGTAAAGGTAGTGCATTCGTTAAAACTAAGTTAAAAAACCTAAGAACAATGTCTACACAAGAAATTACTTTCAACGCTGGAATTAAACTAGAAAAGGCCAATGTTCAAAAGAAAGCCTTGTCTTATTTATATAATTCTGGAGATACTTATGTATTTATGGATAATAACACTTATGAACAATTAGAAATTAATAAAAGTATGTTAGAAGACTATATTAAATTCTTAAAAGAAGGATTAGTTGTTGAAATAGTAAGTTATGAAGGAGAAGTAATTGGAATTAACTTACCAGAAAAAGTTAGTTATAAAGTTATAGAAACTGAACAAGCTGTTAAAGGAAATACAACAAGTGGCGCTATGAAAGATGCTACTATTGAAACAGGTTATACAGTTAAAGTACCTTTATTCATTAGTGAAGGTGAAGAAATAATACTAACTACTAGTGATGGAAAATATTCATCAAGGGCATAAAATTAAAATTTATGCTTTTTTTCTGCAATAAAATGTATTATAATAATAGCCATTATGAGGGGTGAAATCATGGAATTTAAAGAAATTACCAGTATATTATTGAATAAATTAAATCTAAATATTAAGAATAATCCTAGCTACAAAGCAGTTCTATCTAAATTCTTTGAACTAACAAATAACAAAATGTATAACTATAGAATTGATGTATGCAAAGAAATTTATAAAGAAACTAAGAATCTAAGTAAACGAATTTATAAAATTGACTTTGATGATATGTTAATTAATATAGAATATGAAGATATAAATTCTTCTAAAATTGTTGAATTTAGTATTATGAAAGAAAATGAAGAAGATTATATTGTAATGTTAATGGAAGAAACAGGAGAAAAAATATCTAATGATACACTTGCTGAAGTAAAATTTACTCCAGATCAAACAATATGGAAAATAGGAAAATCTAAAACAAATGGAGAAGGATTTTACTTTGACTACAAAAGAGAAATAATTAAATATGATAAAAACAATAAATTAATAAATGGAAGTTTTGATAATGAATTAGATGAAGACTTTTCAAAATTCTTTAATGTACCAATACAAGATAGTAGAAAATACAGATTAAATTATAAACAATACGTTGAATACTTAAATAAATGTAAAAAATTAGGATGTATGAAAGCATTAGATAAATTATATTGTTCAAAAGAAATAATATTTGGTGAAGTATTTGAATACAATGATCTAACTAATTATTTTGTTGATATAGAAGATGAATTAGATGATATGGAAATAGATGATGAAACTGAATTAGAAGAAGAAATAGAAAAACGTCAAGCTGAGTCAATCAGAAGAAATGAATTAATAAAAGATAACTTTAAAAAATCAATTGGAATTAATGGAAAATTTACTATGTCAAAAAACCTAATAATTAATATAGAAACCTTTATACAGTCAAGAGACAACACACTTTTCACTAAAGGATTTATTATTAAAAAATTAGATAATAAATTTAAGTTATATTACGTTACTATTACAAATGAAAAAATAACTAACATAAATAAAGAAATAACATTAGAAGAAGCACAAGAAATGTTTTATTCTCATGAATTTAATAAGAATATCTACGGTTTGACAGAATTCTTTGAAATAAAAAAAGGTAAGTCATTAAAATTAGATTAAGTAGTGAATAAAATAGTTTATTTGTCATATATATTCTTAGGAGGGTTATAAGATGAATAAACAAAGTATGTGGTTTTTAACTCTTTTAAGTTTAGTTTTAGTACTAGGAGTGTATTATGTTACAATGCCCAATGAACTACTTAAAAGCAACGTTAAAGGCGAAGAAAAAGAAAAAGAAATAGAAGTAAATGTAACTGAAAATGACACTTTAATAGCGATGCGTGCTAATAGAGATGAACAAGTTAGTTTAGAAATTGAAAAATTAGAAAAAGTATTAACTAATGCTGACTCAACTACAGAAGAAAAAAACAAAGCTTTTGAAGAATTAAAAGTATTAAATTTAAATACAACTAAAGAAAGTGAATTAGAAAATAAAATTCTAGATAAATTTGGAATTAAAAGCTATATTGAAATTAATAATGATAATATAAAAATTGTTATAAATTCCAAAGAACATGATGCCTCTCTTGCAAATAACATAATGAGAAGTATACAAGAAGAATATAAAGAAAAAATGTATATAACCGTTCAATTTGAGTAATAATTCACTTATTTTATAAACACACATAAAATAAATTAGTAAGAAAAAATACTAAGTAAGGTGGTGTTTATGAATAAGAGTATATTAACTGATAGAGAAAAAGAAGTTTTCTTACTTTTGGTAAAAAATTATAGTACCTTAGACATAGCAGAAACACTAGGTATAAGTGAAAA
Source organism: uncultured Bacilli bacterium (assembly GCA_934096405.1). GTDB lineage: Bacteria > Bacillota_I > Bacilli_A > RF39 > UBA660 > CAKOLN01. The sequence continues at coordinate 30,070 of CAKOLW010000002.1, read as the reverse complement.
AACTGTAAGAAATCATATTTCAAATGCTATGCAAAAATTAGAAGTCAAAGGAAGAACTCAAGCAGTAGTAGAATTATTAAAAATGGGTGAAATTGACCTAGAAAATGACTAATAGTAGTCATTTTTTATTATATATATACATAATATTTTTTAGGTGAAGACAATGTTAAAAAAAATGGGTTTAAAAAAAATATTAGTAACAACTAGTGCTCTTTTTGTTATAGGTTTACTTTATGTTTTTCCATCAAAAAACATTAAAATTAACAGAAGCATTAATTATGTAGATGAAGAAAAGCTTGTTACTGTATATTTATTAGATAAAAATAGTTATGTAAGTGAAGTAGATTCTTCTATTGGCACTGAAGAACTAGAAAATAAATTAAAAGAAAAGTTATTAATTATAACAAATAATAGTGAGTATAAAAACAAAGTTCCCAAAAATTTTAAAGCTTTAATTCCTGCAAATACAAAAATACTTTCTTTAAAAATAGAAGATAAAACTGTAACTGTAGATTTTTCTAAAGAACTATTAGGAGTAAGTAGTCCTCTGGAAGAAAAAATGATTGAAGCTATAATATTTACTTTAACTAGTGAAAAAGAAGTAAATAAAGTTATAATTAATGTAGAGGGACAAAAACTAGATAGATTACCTAATTCTAATAAATTATTACCTGATGTTTTAGATAGAAGTTTTGGAATAAATAAAAACTACGATATAAATAACATTTATGGACTTACTAAAACTACTATTTATTACACAGCAAATAATGAAGGAAATACCTATTATGTACCTGTTACAAAAATAGATAACAACAAAGAAGAAAAAGTTACTGTGATTGTTAATGAACTTAAAAGTAGTATCTTATATCAAAGCAATTTAGGTAGTTATTTAAATAGTGATGCAGTGCTAAAAGAATATAAAAAAGAAGAGGAAGTAATGAAACTAACTTTTAATGATAAGATATTTGAAAGTATTTATAGTGATAATATATTAGAAGAAGTGGTATATACAATTGGAAAAAGTATAATAGATAGCTACGAAGATATAAGTGAAGTAGTATTTTATGTAGATGATAAAGAGATATGTGAATTTAAATAAAAAAAGACTCTAGACAAAATCTAGAGTCTTTTAATTTCTAATGGTGATTCCGAGACGATTCGAACGTCCGACCGACGGCTTAGAAGGCCGTTGCTCTATCCTGCTGAGCTACGGAACCAGCTCTCAACGACTACTAAAGTATACAATATTTTTTCATTATTTTCAAGTGTTTATGAGACAAAAGTTATATTTTCTCTTATTTTTACTTATTTTATTTAAATTTTCTAAATATTATTATTCTAATTTTATAATTTTTTATACAAAAACACTAACTTTACATATCAAAATTTAAAATTGTTTAAATTTTAACACTGTTTGTACGTAAAATCTTATGTATTAAAAGAAAATAAAAGCGATTGACCATTTTTTGTCTAATAAAGTATATAGGAGGGAAAAATAATGAATAAAAAATTAATGGTGCTTAATGAAGATAAAAATGATTGCGCTGCAGCTAGTTTATCTTCAATAATTAAATATTATGGTGGTAATATAAGTATGGAAAATATTAAAGAAATAATTAATACCACTAAACATGGCACGAATGCATATGACATAATTAAAGGTGCTAAAGAAATAGGATTTAATGCTTATGGACAAAAAGTTGCTCTCGAAAATATACATAAATATAAAAATAAGTTTCCTTTAATCGCACATGTAAAAAATGGTAATGCATATCACTTTGTAGTTATATATAAAATAGATACAAATAGAAATACAATTCTATATATGGATCCATGTATTGGTTTTATAAAAACTAAAATAAGTGATTTTCAAAAAAAGTACTTAGGAACACTTTTATTCTTCGAAAAAATAAAAGAGTTACCTAAAGAATCTAATAGTAACAAAATCTTTAAAGAAATACTAGTTAAAATTTTAAAAGATAAAAAGAATCTATTATTACTTTTTATTACCTCTTTAATAACTTTTTTATTCAGTATAATTAGTACATATTATTATAAAATAATTTTAGAGAAACCTAATGTAAATAGAAAGTATATTATAAGTTTGCTTATCTTATTTAGTCTATTTATAATTATTAAAAATATATTTAATTATTTTAGAAATAAATTAATTATTAATACAAATTATAATATTGAATTATTTATAAATAATGAAGTACTAAGTAAACTATTTAACCTTCCTTATGCTTACTACAAAAATAAAACCTCTGGAGAAATTATAAGTAGATTAAATGATTTAGATAATTTAAGAGATATTTTGTCAGATATAATATTAAATATGTCTATAAATATATTAATAATTATAATATCATTTATAATAATGATAACTATTAATTTAAAATTAGCTTTAATCACCCTGATAATAGTATTTTTATATTATTTCTTTATCAAGTTATATAGAAATTTATTTGACAGAAAGATTAGAATAATACAAGAAGAAAAGGGTTTTTATAATAATAAATTATATGAAATAATCGAAGGAGTAGAAACTATTAAAAATCTTAATATTAAAAGTCTTAAATTATTAGAAATAAATAAAACACATAAAACATATTGTGATTCTAATAGGAGTTTGAATTATAGTCTTAATAGTCAACAATTTTTTAAAGACTTTATAAATGATATAGGATTACTTTTACTCATGACTCTAGGAATAATATTTGTGACAAACAAAGTAATTAAAATTAGTGATTTAATTTTATTATATATGATAAATAGTTATTTTCTAGAAACGGTTAAATCCATATTAAATAAAGATATTGAATTGAATTATAATTTAAAAAACCTAGAAAAAATAAATACAATATTTTCTTCAAAAGAATCAAAACAAACTAATGAGACAATTAGTGGTGATATTATTATAAAAAAATTACAGTATAGTTATTCAGATAAATTAATATTAAATAATATAAATTTTAAAATTAAAAGTGGAGACAAATTTTTACTTAAAGGAAAAAGTGGAAGTGGCAAATCAACACTTATAAAAATTTTGTTAAAGTATTTAAAAGATTATAATGGTAAAGTTGTAATTAATGGCGCTGATTACAGTAAAATTGAAGACAATATAATTAATAATTCGTTTACTTATATTGGACAAAATGAAAAAATATTTTCAGATACTTTTAAAAATAATATAATTTTAAATAGAAATATTGATGAGAGTAAATATAATAAAATAATTGATATTTGTAATTTATCTCATTTTAAAGACAAAGAAAATATATTAATTGAAGAAAATGGTTTTAATATTAGTGGTGGTGAAAAACAAAGAATTATACTAGCGAGAGCTTTGCTAAAAAATAGTAATTACATAATTATTGATGAAGCACTTAGTGAGGTTGACACAGAAATAGAAAAAGATATTATAAAAAATCTATGTGAATATTTTAAAGAAAAAACAATTATATATGTATCACATAAAAAGGAAATACAAGATATATTTAATTGTTATTATGATATAGAAAGGAGAAAAATTTATGAAAAAAGATGAATTAATAGAAATTTATGGAGGAGCCTCTTGGGGAATATGGTCCATTATTGGAGCTGCCTTATCATTCGCAATGGGTTTATTTGAAGGCTTTGTAAATCCAATAAAATGTGGAAAGTAGAAAAATAATAAAAATATACAGAAAGGAGAATCATGAATAAAAATGAATTAAAAAATATATATGGTGGAGTTTCATTCTCAGCTGCTTTAATATCATCTATAGTAAGAGGTATAACATCTCTTTATGATATTGGAAGAAGAGTAGGAAGTTACATCATCAGATATAGAAACGGAAAAACTTGTGGATTTTAATCTTTGAGATATATTAGAAAAAATCTAATATATCTCTTTCTATTGGTAAAAATACTTAAATTTGACATATAATTAAATAGTTTTATTTGAATTAAGTGTATTTTGTGTTATACTTATTTTAGTAAGAATTTGAAAGAGGTGTAATAATTATGTTAGCACATTATCAAACGGATGCTGGAAAAGTTAGAAATCATAACGAAGATAGTGTTACTATAGTTAAAAACTTAAGTGGGGACTATTTGCTAATGGTTGCTGATGGCATGGGTGGTCACCGTGCTGGAGAAGTTGCTAGTTCTTTAGCTGTGACACATATTGGCTCAAGATTCCAAAGCATGAGTACATTAGGAACTAAAATAGATGCAATAACTTGGTTAAAAGAAATTATTGAAGAAGTAAACACAAATATTATTAAATATGCAGAAGAACACGTTGATGCTACAGGATTAGGAACAACACTTGTATGTGCATTACTAACTAAGGAATATTTAATTTTTGCTAACATTGGAGATTCTAGTGGGTTTGTATTTAAAAATGGTAAACTATATAAAGTTACTAAAGATCACACATATGCTAACTTTTTGGTGGACACCGGAGAAATAAGACCAGAAGAAGCAGCTAATCATCCACAAAAAAATGTATTAATGCGAGCACTAGGTGCTAGTCCAAAAGCAGAAGTAGACATTTTTGATGTTGAAAATTCTGTTGACGGAATATTTTTGTGTAGTGATGGGTTAACTAATATGGTTACAAAAGAACAAATAGAAAAAGTATTAAATGATGAAGACTTAGATATAGAAGAAAAAGTAGGCAAACTAATATTAAAGAGTAATTTAAGGGGTGGAAATGATAATATTTCCATAGCAGTTTTATTAATAAATGGTGGTGTGTATGATAAATAAAGGAACAAAGATAAATAACAGATATTCTATAATTAGAACTATTGGTGAAGGCGGTATGGCTAATGTTTATTTAGCTTATGATACTATATTAGATAGAAATGTAGCAGTTAAAGTACTTCGTGGTGACTTAAGAAATGATGAAAAATTCGTAAGAAGATTCCAAAGAGAAGCTTTAAGTGCCTCTAGTCTAAATCATCCTAACATAGTCGAAATGTATGATGTTGGAGAAGATGATGGAGAATACTACATAGTAATGGAATATGTAGAAGGAAAAACGTTAAAACAATTACTTAAAAAAAGAGGAAGTCTAACGATAACAGAAGTTATAGATATAATGAGTCAAATAACAGATGGTATGGCTCATGCTCATGATTCATACATTATACATAGAGACATAAAACCTCAAAATATAATGATACTAGAAAATGGATTAATAAAAATAACTGACTTTGGTATTGCAATGGCACTAAATAGTACTCAATTAACACAAACTAATTCAGTAATGGGTAGTGTTCATTATTTACCTCCAGAACAAGCAGCAGGTAAAGGCTGTACCATAAAAAGTGATATTTATTCTATGGGTATACTAATGTATGAACTATTAACAGGTAGTGTGCCTTTTAAAGGGGAAAATGCTGTAGAAATAGCTTTAAAACAATTAAAAGAACCAATACCAAGCATAAGAAAAATATTGCCAGAATTACCACAAAGTGTAGAAAATATAATAATAAAAGCAACAGCTAAGAATCCAGCTAATAGGTATAAAGATGCAAGAGAAATGCATCAAGACATAATAACTTGCTTAGATGAAACAAGAGCTAATGAAAAAAAATATGTTTACCCATATCCTGAATATGATGTTGAAAATACTAAAAAATTAGACACAGTGGTTAAAGAAATAAAAAAACAAGAAACTAAAAAAGAAACGCCAAAAGAAATCGTTACTGAAAAAGAAGATAATGAAGAAAAAAAACAAAAAAATATTTTACTTATCTTAGGGTGTGTATTTGCAGGATTAATTGTTCTAATAACAGTTGTAATATTCTTACTTCCTAAATTAAGTAAAGGTAAAACATTAGAAGTACCTGATGTTTCTAACTTAAGCAAAGTTGATGCAAGTAACACATTGACTAAAAAAGGATTCAATGTAAAATGCTCTGATGGAGACTATAAATACATACCTAATGATGAAATAAAAGAGGGTTATGTTGTCAAAACTGATCCAGAAAAAGGTACAATTGTAAAAGAAGGCAAAACAGTTTGTATATACATATCAAGTGGTGATGCTACATTTACAATGCCAGACTATAGTGGTAAAAATTATATTGAAGTAAAAACAATTCTTGAAACTAAATACAATTGTAATGTTGTAATAGAAAAAGAAAAAGTAACAAATGAAGAAAAATATAAAGGTAAAGAAGAAACTGTTTTAAGAACTAGCCCAGGAGTTGATGAAACTATAAAATATGGTTCAAGCATTACATTATATGTTCCTGAATTAGAAATCTTATACCCGGATTTTACAAATGGAAGTTATACTTTAGAAATGGTACAAGAATTTGCTAATAAATATAAATTAACATTAGAAATAAGAGAAGAAGAAAATTCACTATTACCTAATGGAAAAATAATTAATCAATCAAGACCAGCTAAAAGTGTAGTAACTGAAGGAGTAACATTAACAATTACGGTTGCTAAAACTCCAGAAGTAGTAGAAGGAACACTAACACCTGGAGAAGAAAACAACGAAAATAATAACACAGAAAATAATAACTAACGGAAAGATAAAATTATGGAAAACACAGTGGGAAAAATAATAAGTATAAATAAAGATTTATATACTGTTATGTATAATAACAGTCTTTTTCCTTGTACAGTCAGGGGAAAATTAAAAAATATAAAACTAACTGTAGGAGATAACATAGAATTTAATGAAAAAACATTAACAATAGAAAACCAGTTAGAAAGAAAAAATTCTCTAATAAGACCTTTAATATCTAACATAGACAAATTATTCATAGTTATAAGTACTCATATACCTGCATTTAGCACATACTTACTCGATAAATTCTTAGTACTAAGTGAGTACAATAACATCGAGCCTATCATTATCATAACTAAGTTGGATTTATGTAGTAAAAAAGAAATTAAAGAAATCAAAAAAAATATTAAATACTATAAAAAAATAGGTTATAAGGTTTATACTAACAAACAAATATCAAAAATAAAAAAAGAAATTAAAAATAATGTAGTCGCAGTATCTGGACAAACCGGTGCTGGTAAAAGTACATTATTAAATAAAATTGATAAAAATCTAAATTTAAAAACTGGAGAGGTAAGCATGTCTTTAGGAAGAGGAAAACATACCACAAGATTAGTAGAATTAATAAATACTTCCAAAGGTCTTATCGCAGACACTCCTGGATTTAGTAGTCTTGAACTTGATATAGATAAAAACAATATAAAAGATTACTTTAAAGAATTTGGATTTAACTGCAAATACAAAAGTTGTAATCACACAAAAAATGACAATTGTTCAGTAATAGAAAGAGTAAATTCTGGAAAAATACTCAAAAGTAGATATGAAAACTATATAAAATTAATAAAAGAATAATTATATAAGGAGGTTATTATAATGACAAAAAAAGTTAAAATAAAAAGATTTAATTTTCTTAAATTCTTAAAATTTATACTATTTATCATTATAGTAGCTTTTTCTTTCTATTTACTAGGAAAAATAAAAATTAAAAACATAGTAATAAAAGGAAATACATACATTAGTGACATTGAAATAATGGAAACAACAGGATTAGATAAATACCCTTCTTATTTTAAAACTCTAGGTTTTACAATTGAAAACAAAATAAAAAAGAATTATCCATTAGTTAAAAATGTAAAAGTAAGAAAAGGTTTTGGATTTAAAATAACGATAAATATTGAAGAATATAAAATATTATACCTAACAAGAAGTAATAATGAATACATATTAGAAAATGGAACAAAATTAACTGAACTAAATGTAAATTCTAATATACCAATATTAATAAACTATGTACCTGATAACATAGAAACAAAATTAATAAGTAAATTCAAAACATTAGATATAGAATTACTAAGTAAAATAAGTGAAATTGAATATGCAAACACCACATATGATAATGAAAGATTTCTAATATATATGAATGATGGTAACCAAGTATATATAACTTTAAATAAAATAAAAGAGTTTAATAATTACTCTAAAATAAAAAAAGAATTAGGAAAACATAAAGGAATATTATATTTAGATAGTGGAAATTATTTCGAAATTAAAGAATAATCTTTAAAAAATAAAAAAACTTTGATATAATTATTTCAGAAAATAAGAGAGGTATTATGAAACAAATAATAACAAGTTTAGATTTAGGTTCAAATAGTGTAAAAGTAATTGTTGGAGAAATTTATAATGAAGAATTATTTGTTTTGGCATGCACTGAAATAAAAAGCAAAGGCATAAAAAAAGGAATAATAGTTAATGAAGAAATAGCTAAAGAATGCATAAAAGAAGCTCTAACAAAGACTGAAGATGTATTAGGAATTAAAATAAATAAGATTGTATTAGTAAGTCCATCATACTATGCTAATTTTATAAAAGGAGAAGGATACATTACAATCACTAGAGAAGACAAAAAAATAACTGGAGAAGATGTAACTCATGTACTACAAGCAAGTGTATATAACAGGGTTAGTCCTAATTTAGAATTAGTAAGTGTAAATGGAGTAGATTACATAATTAATGAAAGCAAAATAGTAAATGATCCTAAAAACATTGAAGCTTCTAGATTATCAGTAAATTCTCTATTAGGAGTAATACCTAAAAAGAATATATTTAGTCTAATAGAAATACTAGATAAATTAGGAGTTAAGGTAGTAGACTTAGCATTTGGAGGACAAGCTGATTATTATGCTTTTAGAAAAAATGAATTTAAAGATAAAATAGTATCTATAATTAATATAGGCTCTGATAAAACAGAAGTAAGTATAATAAATAAAGATAATCTAATTAGTACAGAAGTATTAGATATAGGTAGTAAAAACATAGATAGAGATATAAGTTATATATATGATTTATCTTTAGAAGAAAGTAAAAAATTAAAAGAAACATTTGCCCTAGCACATAAAGCTAATGCAAGTACAAATGAAACTGTAGAATGCTTGACAAAATCTGAAGAACATATTAAAATAAATCAATATGAAGTAAGTGAAATAGTTTATTCTAGGTTAAGAGAAATATTAGAACTTGCAAAAAAACAAATAAATCTCTTAACAAAAAAGGAAATTAGTTATATAATCATTACAGGAGGTTGTACTGAGATAGAAGGCTTTAATAAAGTATACAATGAAGTATTTGGCAAGAATTATGAAAATACTAAACTAAATATACTAGGAGTAAGAAATAATAAATATAGTACAGCTATTGGTATAATTAAATACTATTATGAAAAATTAAAATTTAGAAATAAAAAAGCAACTACCATAGATGATTATGAACAAGAAGAAATATTTAAAGAAAAGAAAAAAATAGATGAAGGTAGTTTATTAGGAAAAGTATATAGTTACTTTTTTGATAATTAAGGAGAGTGTAAAATGCAAGGAAATTCATTAGAAATGTTACAAATAGCAAAAATTAAAGTTATAGGTGTAGGTGGGGGCGGATGTAATGCTGTAAACCGAATGATTGAATCTGGATTAAGAGGAGTAGAATTTATAGTTGCTAATACGGATTTACAAGTTTTAAACACAAGTAAAGCTGAAACAAAGTTACAAATAGGTGCTTCTATAACTGATGGCCTTGGTGCTGGAGCTGACCCTGAAGTTGGAAGAGAAGCTGCTTTAGAAAGTAGAAATGAAATAGAAGATGCTTTAAGAGGGGCAGACATGGTATTTGTTACTTGTGGTCTTGGTGGAGGTACAGGTACAGGAGCTGCACCAGTAATTGCTGAGATAGCACAAGGGTTAGGATGCCTTACAGTAGCAATTGTAACTAAACCATTTAAGTTTGAAGGAAAGAAAAGAATGGATCATGCTTTATTAGGTTTAGATGAATTAAAAAAGCATGTAGACACTTATGTAGTAATTCCTAATGATAGATTAAGAGATTTAATAGATAAATCAACTCCAATGACTGATGCATTTAAAGAAGTAGATAATGTATTAAGACTTGGTGTACAATCTATATCTGACTTAATTAGTGTTCCTGGATTAGTTAACCTAGACTTTGCTGATGTAAAAGCAATAATGGAAAACAGAGGACAAGCACTAATTGGAATAGGTGTAGGATTTGGAGAAAACAGAGCTATAGAAGCTGCTAAAGAAGCAGTATCAAGTCCATTACTAGAAACAACTATAAATGGAGCTACAGATTGTATTATAAATATAACTGGTGGAAACTCATTAACTTTATTTGAAGCAGAAGATGCAGCAGAAGTAATTAGAGGAGCCGCAAATACAGATATAAATATTATATTTGGTGCTGTAATAAATGAGTCTTTAACAGATGAAGCAATAGTAACAGTTATAGCTACTGGTTTTGAAGATGAAACAGAACCTTTATATCAAACATACACAACTCCATCAACTGATAACAAAAAATTAGTAGATGATGACGATGATGATTTACCTCCTTTTTTAAGAAATAGAGATATTTAAAATAAAACTTTCAAAGTAGTTGTAACAAACTACTTTTTTTGATAAAATTAAAATGTAAAGATAGGAGAGTTGTAAAGGTGACAAAAGAAAAGAAGTTTTTAATATATGGAATTTGCTTAGTATTATTTTTGTTATTAGGTTTAACCTATGCTTACTTTAGTTCCATAGTAAGAGGAGATAAAAAGAAAATAACTGTTGATACAAATGATTTGAAAATAGTTTTTGACAACGGGGATGATATAGAAGGAACAAATATAGAACCAGGATGGAGTATAACTAAAACATTTAGTGTAGAGAATAAAACAAACTATGAATATAAATATAATTTAGTATTTAAAGATTTAATAAACACATTTGTAACTAAAGGCTATTTAGTATATAAAATAACAAGTACAGATGGTGGATATAGTATGATTGACTATGAAGATATACCAAAGTCAACTACACTAGAAGATATAATTATTAAATATAGTGTTGCAATAGCCTCTAATACAAAACATAATTATACATTAGAATTGAAGTACATAAGTGATGATGATGTAGACCAAAGTGCTGATATGGAAAAAGAAGTATCAGGTAAGATATTCATTGAAGAAGGAACAGACGAACCAGGAGTTTTGGTTTCAAGTGCAATACTAAGAGATAATCCAACTGTAAGTGAAAGAACAGATTTTAGTGTAACAAATACAGAAACAACAACAGGAACAATATATAAAACAAATAAAACAGAAGATGGAAGTGATGTATATTATTATTCGGGAAATACAACAAATAACTGGGTATACTTTGGAGGATTTTACTGGAGAATAATTCGTACTAATGAAGATGGAGGCGTAAGACTTCTATATTCTGGAACAAGTACAGATACAGAAAAAGGTTACCTAGGAAGTACAAAATTTAATACTGAATATAATGATTTAGTATATGAAGGCTATATGTATGGAACAAGTGGGTCTATAGATAATAATAGAACAAATGAAAATGATAGTACAATTAAAAAATATATAGATACATGGTACGAGAATAAATTACTAACAAATTATGATAAATATATAAGTAAAACTGCAATATATTGTAATGATAGAAGTTATGACTCAAAGTATGAATATGTAACTAGTAAAGTAGTATATTATGGCAGTTACACAAGACTAGTTGATAATAAAACCCCATCATACAAATGTGGAACAAATCCAAGTGGTGGTTTATTTGAAAGTGTGCAAGCAATTGCTGATAAATTTAGTGCAAGCACAACAGGTGGAGGAAATGGTAAACTTAAGTATCCAATAGCATTAGCAACTGCAGATGAACTTGTCTTTGCTGGTGGAAAAACTGGCACAAAATTAACTAGTCCTTATGCATGGTATTATTTAAATAGTGAAGGAAATTCAATAACCGGTAATAGTTGGATTTGGTTACTATCTCCACGTAGATGGACTGGCTCTGGGGCTACAATATGGCTAGCTGGCGGTACTGCTAATTCAGGAAATTTAAGTGATGGTCGTTCCGATTATGCATATTATGTTGCGCGTCCCGCAATTTCATTAGCTTCTTGTGTATTGGTAACTGGAACAGGGACACCAACTAATCCATATATAGTGGATGAAGTTAACTCAAATTGTTAATTAATAATCTAGTATAGTATGTACTAGATTTTTCTTGATTAAATTATTCTCTAATGATAGAATATGGTTGTGATGAAACAATGGGGGTTAATCATGAATAGAAACATACGCTTTTTAGGTGGAATACCTGAAACTTTAAATACTAATTTACAAGATAAATGTATACTAGAAAATGAAAAAGGTAATTTTGAAGCAAGAAATAAATTAATTCTACATAACATAAGATTAGTAATTTCAGTCATAAATGAAAAATTCTATAAATCATTTTTTGACATGGAAGATTTACTATCTATTGGTATAAAAGGACTAATAGATGGAGTTGATCACTATAGATCTTCTGAGAATTCTAACTATTCCTATTATCTAGCAAAATGTATAGAAAACTCAATCTTAGTAGAACTTAAACGTAATAATCCATATTATAAAAATACATATAATGATAAATATAGTTTTAAAATAAATGATACAGAAAATGAATTTTACGATTTTATACCATCAGATGAAATAGTAGAAGAAAAAGTAATAAAAAAAATATACAAAGAAAAAATATATGAAATGATAAACAGTCTTCCTGAAAAAGAAAAGGTAATACTGATTTATAGATATGGATTTTATAACTCTCCAATTATACCTAGAGATACATTAGGTAAACTATATAATACGTCTGGTAGTAACATAGCACTCATAGAAAAAAGTGCTCTTAAGAAAATAAAAGAACTATATATGAAATTTGAAAAAATTGAAGACATAGATGATAAAAGTGTAACATTTAATGCTGATACTCTAAAAAGAATTGAATCATATCTTAAAACTTTAACTAAAGAAGAAAAACTAGTATTTGATTTATTTTATAGCATATATAATAACGAAGCTTATAGTGTCACAAGAATAGTAGAAATAACTGGTAAAACTATGTATGACATTTCAATTACTATTAAAAAAAGTAAGAAATTAATAAAAGATAAAGATATATGTGCACTTTTAGAAAGAAGAAGAAAAAATACAATCAAGAATTCTAGAATAATAAAATTCTTTGATTACTTTAAAAAATATAATTTTACTAAAGAAGAAATATTAGCTAATTACAAAAAATTACCTAAAGATAGCCAGGAAAAATTAATAAAAGTATTTGGTGAAGATTTAAATACTATAGATTACTTTAAAATACTAGAAAGACTTGATTTACAAAGAGCAAATGATATAATGGCTAAACTATTAAAAAATATGTTAAAAGAAGAAGAAAAAAAGTTAAAAAAACAAATATAATTCTTGAACTTAAAATAAAACTAATATATAATTAGGGTAGATAAGCGATGACGAGTATGGAAAACTAAGAGCTATATGTTTAAAAGAGATTCTTAATAGAATAAATTAGGTGGAACCGCTGACTTTAAGTTAGTCCTAATAGATAAAGAATCTCTTTATTTTTGGAGGAGTATATGAAAATAAAAGGTAAAAATGCATTAAATGCAAATATTATAAAAAGATTGGTTTTTGATTTTGATGAGATAAGAGCAACTAGTGGAGTTAAAGCATATCCAAATAATGGTACTATTTTAAATAGAATAAAAGAACTAAGTGATGATGAACAAAGGAAAGAAGTATTAGAAATGTTCTTAAGTGGGGATACAATTCATACTATAATACCTATGATAAAATATAATGATAAATGGTATATAAGAGTTGAAATGAGTTCTGGTAGACTATTAGATTTAAGATTAAAAGATACCATAGAAAACAAAAATTTAATTAGAATGATTAATAATAAGTATAAACAAGATAGATATTTAAAATTACTTAATGGAGAATATGATTCATATTATTTATATTATAGTAAAACTCTTGGTTATTATGAGGCACATGAAATTAAAGAAAGTGGAAATGAACAAAGAATTTTTGTTGCAAAACTTTTCGAAGAATATAAATCAGCATATGAATTGGTAAAAACCATAATAGATAAAGAGTTAATTAATAAAGGGATAGATGTAAATGCTGATACATTAGGATTTTCACATGCATTGAATAGTATTTTTTCTATTTATAAAGTAGGAAATAAAACAATAGGAGTATTTAGTGAATATAATGAATTAGTAAATGATTATATTAATAAGTTATTAAAAGAACAAGTAGAAGCTAAAAAATTACAAATGAAAATGGAGGGATTTTAATGGAAAATTTAACAATGGAAAAATTAGTTAATTTGTGTAAACAATATGGATTTATATTTCAAGGAAGTGAAATATATGGAGGACTTGCTAATACATGGGATTTTGGACCATTAGGAGTAGAATTAAAGAAGAATATTAAGAATGCTTGGATGAAAAGATTTATTCAAGAAGATATAAATAATGTAGGATTAGATAGTGCTATATTAATGAATCCCAAAGTATGGGAAGCAAGTGGACATTTAAGTACTTTTAGTGATCCTTTAATAGATTGTAAACATTGTAAAACTCGTTATAGAGCTGATAAATTATTAGAAGACTTAGGTGTTAATGCAGAAGCTATGACTAAAGAAGATATGGTAGAATATATTACTAATAATAAAGTTAAATGTCCTAAATGTGGTGATAGTGATTTTACTGGAATAAGAGAATTTAATCTAATGTTTAAAACATTTCAAGGTGTAACAGAAGACGCTAAAAGTGTAGTATATCTTCGTCCTGAAACTGCTCAAGGAATATTTGTAGATTTTATGAATGTCCAAAGAAGTATGAGACTTAAAGTACCTTTTGGTATAGGACAAGTAGGTAAAAGTTTTAGAAATGAAATAACACCTGGTAACTTTATATTTAGAGTAAGAGAATTTGAACAAATGGAATTAGAATTCTTTTGTAAACCAGGTACTGAATTAGATTGGTTTAAAGCATATAAAGATAGATGCAAAAATTTCTTATTAGATTTAGGTATTAAAGAAGATAATTTAAGATTAAGAGATCATGAACCTGAAGAATTATCTTTCTATAGTAATGCCACTACTGATATAGAATATAAATTTCCTTTTGGATGGGGAGAATTATGGGGTATAGCTAGTAGAACTAATTATGATTTATCTAGACATATGGAAGTTAGTAAAACTAGTTTAGAATATATTGATCCTGAAACTAATGAAAAATATATTCCTTATGTTATTGAACCTAGTGTAGGTGTAGAAAGACTTGTATTAACAACATTATGTAATGCATATGATAATGAAACATTAAGTGATGGTACAACTCGTGAAGTAATGCATTTTCATCCTTATTTAGCGCCTTATAAAGTAGCAGTACTTCCACTTATGAAAAAATATCATAATGAAAAAGCTATGGAATTATATAAAGAATTAAGTAAGCATTTTATGACTACATATGATGAAAGTGGTAATATAGGTAAAAGATATAGAAGACAAGATGTTATAGGAACACCACTTTGTATAACAGTAGATGAAGAAACTTTAAATAATGGTACAGTTACTATAAGAGATAGAGACACTATGAAACAAGATATAGTAAAACTTGAAGATATAAGAAAATATATTGAAGAGAAGATTGAGTTTTAGGAAAAATAAAAAATGCCAATTAATGAAGAAACAGAAGTTATTACAATTGCTAGAGTTTTGCATAGAAAAATAAATAACAGTAATATAATTGTTTAAAGTTAATTAATGGTAAGTGAGAAATTAATTTATTTTCTCGCTTATTTTTAGGTAAACCCTATGCGAAACTCCGAGATTTGACAATATAAACTTCGAGTATTAAAATTAAATTTAATATTGATTACTAAAACTTATGAAAAAAAATGAGATTTTTTGTAGTTTTTCTTGAACGACGAAAATAAATATGGTAAAATTGTCATAGTAAGGGATTATAAATATGGAGGCTAGATAAAATGGGCTTAAATTTTAAGTTATTTGAAACAAAAGAAGAAGATGTAGTAGATTCAAATGAAGATGAATATTACACAGTTAGTGAAAGTGATGCTAAAAAGGGTATACAATCTAATAAAATGATATTAGTAGAACCAAGAGCATACTCAGAAAGTCAAACAATTGCAGATCACTTAAAAGCAAGAAATAGTGTTGTAGTTAATTTTAAAAGAGTAACTAGTGATCAAGCTAAAAGAATAATTGACTTTTTAAGTGGCACATTGTATGCTATTAATGGAGATTTGCAAAAGATAGGTGAAGGTATTTATTTATGTACACCAAAGAATATTGATGTTCAAGGTGAAATAACAGAAGAAAATACTAAAGGTGAAAACGGGGAAGATTGGTAATATTTAAATAAGAGGGTGTCCTATGAATAATTTTGATACAGTTTTTAGAGGATATGACAAAGAACAAGTAAAAAGATACTTAGACAATGTCATAAAAGAATATGAAAGATTATTAAATGATAAAAAAGATGTAGATAGAAAAGTAGCGGATTTAGAAGAAAAAATCAAATATTATAGCAATTTAGAAGACAAATTTACACGTGCTATAATAACTGCTGAAAATGCAGGAGATGAAATTAAAAAAGTTGCCAGAAATGAAGCAGAAACTCTAATAAACGATGCTAAAAGAAATGCTAATAGAATAATAAATGATGCTTTAATTAAAGCTGAAAAAGCAAATGACGAAGCAGATAGATTAAAAAGAAATACTACACTTTTAAAAAGAAGGCTTAAAGCTATTATTGAAAGTCAATTAGAAGTAATTGAAGAAATGGACAGACTCAATTTTAAAGATGAAAATAGATATTAAGTCACTAATTAGTGACTTTTTAATTAGGAGTGCCTATGGAAAAAGTAGAAAAATTTATTGATTTTATATTATCTTGGAAATTTCTAGGACCAATATTTTATATATTATTAGGATTTATAGTTTATAAAATAATAGCTAGACTATTAGAAAAAATACATATTAAAAGAAGAAAACTAAATAAAAAACAAACAACAGTAATTAATCTAATTAAAAGCATAATAAAATATCTAATAATAATTATTGTATTATTATTAATTTTAGAAATATTTGGAATTAATACTTCTAAAATACTAGCAAGTTTAGGAATAATAGGAGTATTAGTTGGCCTTGCTTTACAAGATACAATTAAAAATATGTTAGCAGGTATTTTAATAATTTCTGATAATCGATATAATGTAGGAGATTATGTAAAAATAAATGATTTTACTGGTACAGTAATAAATTTAGGATTGCAAACCACTAAACTTCAAGCATACACAGGAGAAACTTATACAATAACTAATAGTAATATACAAACAATAATTAATTATAGTGAACTAAACACAAGGGTTTTACTAAATCTATCAATTGCCTATAATACAGATATCAATAAATTAGAAAAAGTATTAACAAAATTAAATAATAAAATAAAAAAATTGCCAAATGTAATAGGTAATTTGGAATTACTTGGTTTAGACTCATTTAATGCTAGTGATATGACTTATATGATAACAATTGAATGCAAACCCAATACACATATAATCTTAAAAAGACAAATATTAAAACTAATAAAAGAAGAATTTGATAAAGAAAATATAGAAATTCCATTTACTCAAGTGGATCTACATATTAAAAGTGAATAAAAAAGTGAAGAAAATAAAATACTTTTCTTCATTTTTCTTTAGCTAATTTATTTTAAGAGAAATTTGTTAATATAAAATAGTCCTATTAAAAAAAGAATAATTATGATAGAATATTAATTGTACGGGTGATATAAATGGATTTAAAATTTAAAGTATTAAAAAAAAGTAACAAAAATATGGCAAGAGTAGGTGAATTTGAAACTAAATGGGGAATAAGCAAAACACCCATGTTTATGCCAGTAGGTACACTTGCAAACGTCAAGATGTTAACTCCAGAAGAATTAAAAGAAGCACAAGCTAATGTAGTTTTATCTAACACATATCATTTATGGCTAAGACCAGGAGAAGACATAGTTAAGGAGGCAGGAGGTTTACACTCATTCATGAATTATAAAACAGGGCCAATGCTAACTGATAGTGGCGGATTCCAAGTGTTTAGTTTAGCTAAGAAAAAAGACATTAGAGAAGAAGGCGTTTATTTTAAAAGTCATATAGATGGTTCTAATTTATTCCTAAGCCCTGAAAAAAGTATAGAAATACAAAACAAACTGGGTGCCGACATCATAATGAGTTTTGATGAATGTCCACCATACCCAGCCACTTATGAATATATGAAAAACAGTATAGAAAGAACTCTTAGATGGGCAAAACGAGGAAAAGAAGTACATAATAACCCAGAACAAGCACTATTTGGAATAGTACAAGGCGGAGAATATGCAGATTTAAGAAGAGAAAGTGCACTAAAAACAGTTGAAATTGGATTTGATGGTTATAGCATTGGTGGTGCTGCAGTAGGAGAAACAAAAGAAACTCAATATAAAGAAGTAGAATATGCAACCAAATATTTACCGGAAGACAAAGTAAGATACTTAATGGGAGTAGGAGATCCAATCGATTTAATAGAAGGCGTTATGAGAGGTGTAGACATATTTGATTGTGTAGCTCCAACTCGTATTGCTAGACATGGTAATGCTTACACAAGAGATGGTAAAATTAATTTAAAAAATCAAAAATATAAAAGAGACTTCACACCACTTGAAAATGATTGTGATTGTTACACATGTAAAAACTTTACTAAATCTTACATAAGACACTTAGTAACCGCAGGAGAAATGCTAGGTGGAAGACTACTTTCAATACATAATATAAGATTTTTAACAAAATTAATGGAAGAAGTAAGAGAAAACATAGAAACAGATACATTAGAAGAGTTTAGAGATGATTTCTATAAAAAATACTATAATAAGTAGGTGAAAAAATGAGTAAAAAGAGGTTATGTTTAATTATTACAGGCATAGGAGTATTACTAATAGTAATGTTTAGTGTAATATTTAGTATAATGGATGAGGCAGAAAGTAAAGAAATAAAATATTTAAAAAAGAATTTAGTTTCACTAGCAGAAAAATGTGTTAAAGACAATAATTGTGAAAAAAAAGCTATAAGTTTAAATGAACTCAATACTAAGGGTTATCTAGACGAAAAGATTTTAAAAGAGTTAAAAGGTTATAGTTTAGATAGTTTAGTTAGTTACCCAGTAAAAGAAATAAATCTAATAAAAGAAGAAAAGTAAAGATAAAATGTCTTTACTTTTTAAAATTTATTCCAAACATACCACCTAACGTAGAACTAAGAAGTAATATAATAAAATATATTAATGATTTCACTTCTGGAAAACTTCTAAATATCATTGCTAGAATTAAAATTAATGTTAAATTTAAAAGTCCAATTATTAAACCACTTAAATATCCTTTTCTTTCACTATTTTTACCTAAAATAAATCCATTAAACATAAATAAGGCTATAACATAAATAAAACTTATAAGTGAAACTGTTTTATATCCTATAACATTAAAATGAGCCAGCGTAGTAATAACTAATAAATAAACAATTATTGATAATAAAAAATAAGCCATATTAATTAAAAACTTTTTATATTTCATAATTCCCCCTAATTAAATATATTTTATGTTTAAAAATTTATGATTAAATACATAATAAATATAGGTGATACAATGCATTTAGGAACAGTTTTATTTAGAACAGTATTCTTTTATATATTTATCTTAGTAATTTATAGATTAATGGGTAAAAGAGAAATAGGACAATTATCTATACAAGACTTAGTAGTAAGTATTTTAATAGCCGAAATGGTAGCGATAAGTATAGAAAATTTTAAAGATTCATTATGGATGACTATATTGCCAATACTATTATTAGTTATTTTGGAAATAGGTGCTGCTTACATATCAATGAAATGTAATAGATTTAGAACTATTATTGAAGGAAAACCAGTATTAATCATTAATAAAGGCATAATAAATTATAAAGAAATGGTTAAACAAAGATATACATTAGATGATTTACTTTTAGAATTAAGAACTAATGGAATAAAAAATCTAGAAGAAGTAGAATATGCAGTATTAGAAAATAATGGTAAGTTAAACATATTTAAATATAATTTTCTTAAAATAAAAAGTGAAAATCCATTCCCATTAATTATAGATGGTAAAATAGAAAAGAGTACTTTAAAATACATTAATAAAGATGTTAAATGGTTAGAAGAATTAATTAAAAATGAAAATGCTAATATTAGTGAAGTATTCTATGCATTTTATAAAAACAACAAGGCATACATAATTAAAAAAAGTGATGTTAAACAAAATAGTTAATACTCTAAAGCACCTTTTAAAAACTTATAATCCATAAAAGTACTTAATATTAAACTAACTATTATAGAAATAATTAAACCATAAATACCGATTTTCAAATATGAAAGAACTCCTATAATTAATAATTTTATTACACTACTAATTATAGTAGTATTCATAGCTTCTTTACTTCTATCAATAGCTTGAAGTGCATTGTTAATAGGTGTATTTATAAAATAAAGTAAAAAGAAAGGAGCTAGTATTCTTATATAATTACTACCTAATGTAGTATTATAGATTAATTTTAAGAAATATTCTGGTATACAAAATATCAAACTAGTTGAAACTAAACCTATCAAAAGAGATAAACTTACTATTTGTTTAACTCTTTTTTTACACATATCAAAGTCTTTAACAACATAATATTTGGACAATTCTGGTATTAAAGAAGTACTAATACTCATAGTAAAAAACTGTGGAAGCAATAAAAGAGATAAACTATAACCATTAAGAATTCCATATTCTCTTATAATAAACTTTGATGAATACCCAACACTTGTCAAAACTTCAGTTAAAATAATAGGTTCTAAAAAATGAGCTATACTTCCTATAATCTTACTACTTGTCATAGGTATACTTATACCTAATATTTCTTTTACTTCTCTTTTTTCTACTTTAATATCTTCTCTATTAATAGACACTCCCTTAGGTAAACCTAAAAGCATAACAATTATACTAGAAAACTCACTTAACATATTTACCAGTATAATTACAGATATAGTAAGAACTAAACTCTTTTTTAAACAAATTGGAATTAGCCAAAGTAAAATAGCAATCCTAACTATTTGTTCCACAATATTAGATAGAATATAAATACCCATTCTTTGTTTACCCCAATAATATCCCTTAATAATACTAGACATACCTATAAATGGTAAAATAAAACCAATAGAAAGTAAAGGATAATAAAGTCTAGGTTCATGTAAAAACCTATTAGACAAAGGACTAGCAATTAAAAATATCACTATAAATGTTAAAATATTTAACAATAAAGACACAGGAATAATTGAAAATATTGCTTTTTTACTACTCCTCTTAGGCATACTTACTACTTTACTAATTGCAGTAGGAAAACTAAAAGTTGCGATAGTAATAAATAATCCAAATGTAGGAGTTATCAATGAATATAACTCTATACCTTCTATACCAATCATTCTAGTTACTATAATTTTAAGAATAAAACCAAGAAATTTTGAAAAAAAACCACCAGTAAGTAAGATTACTGTACCCATTACAAATTTATTATCTAAATACTTTTTCATAATAAAATTTATGATTTAATTCTTTTCTTTATGAAAAATTTGTATTATAATATTTCGTACGGAGGAATTAATATGTTAGATTATAGTAATAAAGATAATAGTTATGTATTTATAACTAAATATAGTAAAGATAATGGACAAATTTATGTTACATATGCTAATGGACAAGTAAGATGTGTTCCAGACAATGAAAAAAATATAGAAATTATTGAAGAAAAAATGGCAGAACAAGTAATGTATGCATTAGAAAAAAAAGATAATTTAAAATATTTATATTTAGGTTTAGGTATCTCGCTAAGTGCTTTACTTATAGTTTGCAACGCATGCATAAAAGGTCTTTCAGAAGAGGAACTAATCTTAATTAATACAATATCTACTCTGGGATCAATTAGCTTCATTGCTGAATATTTTTCAAGAGCTAAAAAATTAAATGAATTAAAAAAATTAAACTATTTCTTAGAAAACAGAGTAAAATTAAACAAAAAAATAAAAGAAAATAATATTGCTACTGGTTTAAGTAAGAAGAAACAAGAACTTATAGAAAGTAGTGATGAAGTATTTGATTTTAGTACTATAGATAATTATAGTTATAAAGATATGCTAACTATTGATGAAAACATAAAAAGAGAACAAGCATTAAACTTTGACTATAGCACTTTAAAAAAGACTTTATAATTTATTAATCTATTTCAAAAACGAAGTAGATTTTTAATTTAAGAGAAAACTCTTATTAAAATTAAATTTTACTTGTGTATTTTATACAATATCAGTATAATAAAACATAGGAAGTGAGTTTTATGATACAAAAGCCAAAGGGAACATTAGATTATATTAATAAAGACGGATACATGTATAACTATTTATATAATTATACTATGAATTTTATGCATGCGTATAATTATGATTTTATTAAAACACCAACTTTTGAAAGTACTGATTTATTTTATAGAGGTGTAGGGGAAACTACTGATGTTGTAAATAAAGAAACATATGATTTTATAGATAAAGGCGATAGAAAAATGACTTTAAGACCAGAATTTACTGCTGGTGTTGTAAGAAGTTATATTGAAAATAAAATGTATACAGATGAAGTAAAAAAATTATATTATTATGGAAGTGCTTTTAGATATGAAAGACCACAAAGTGGAAGACTTAGAGAATTTACACAAATGGGAGTAGAAGTATTCGGGGTTAAGAATCCTAATATGGATGCTGAAGTAATAAGTTTAGCTTATAAGTATCTAAGTGGATTAGGTATAGAAAATTTACATGTAGTATTGAATACTCTTGGAGATAATGAATCAAGAAATAATTATAATAAAGTTATCAAAGAATATTTAGAAAAAGATAAAGATAATTTATGTGAGATATGTAAAGAAAGATTAAATAAAAATCCATTAAGAATATTAGATTGCAAATATGATAGTGAAAGAGAATATATTAAGAATGCTCCAAAGACAGTAGATTATTTAAATGAAGAGAGTAAATCTTATTATGAAGCTGTTAAATCTTCTTTAAATTTATTAGATATTCCTTATGTAGAAGATTCTACATTAGTAAGAGGACTTGATTATTACACACATACGGTTTTTGAAATTAAAAGTGATTTAGACTTTTTAGGTAAAGCAAATACTATTTGCGCGGGTGGTAGATATGATAATTTAGTTAAAACTTTAGGTGGACCTAATACACCTGGTATTGGTTTTGCTGCTGGAATAGAAAGAATAATGACTATTATGAATGAACTTGAAACGTACATCCCTCAGGAAAAACTAGATATATTTATAATGAATTTAGAGGATAGTGGATATGCTTATCAAGTATTAGATGACTTAAGAAGTAGTGGTTACTCTTGTGAAATAGATTACACTGGTAAGAGTATGAAAGGTATGTGGAAACTAGTTGATAAATATAATCCAAGTTATGTTTTAATAATTGGTGAAGATGAAGTAAAGGGTAACTATATAACAGTAAAAGATAATACTACAAAAGAAAGTATTCAAGTTAAATCTAATGAATTAATGGAATACTTAGATATGAATTTTTAATTAAAGGGGAGTTTTGGTTATGAAAATAGATAAAGAATTGTCATTAGCTTTTTTATTGGAAGAAGTATATTATGATGATTTAGGTTTTCCAATTTATATAGCAACTAGACCTTTAATAGGTTATACTGATGAAAAAAGAACACTATTTGTTGAGAAATGTTCATCACAAAGTTTTATTAATTTGGAAACTGCTTATCATGATAAATTACCTGAAGGTTTTGGCTTAGTATTACCTATAAAACAGGTTTTAAAAGCTCAAAAAACACTGAATACGAACGATGCTGTATTAAAAACATGGTTTGAAATAGAAAAGTATATCTATTATTTTTCTAATGAAGGATTACAACTTAGATGTTGTACTAAAGAAACTTTTGAGGAAAAATTTAAAAAAGAAGCACCTCTTTTATTAACAGAAGAAGTAAATGCATTAAATAACTCTTTAATAAATGGAGAAATATCATCTGACACTTATTACAATACCTTATATAGTGAAGAATATAATAGTAAAATTTCAAAACAAAAACAAGAAGAAACAATAGAAGAAAATAAATCATTTCCTAGTATAAATGACGCTATTGATAAAATGAAATTAAGAATAATTAGTCAAGATGAATCTGTTAAAAAGATAATTACATCAATTTATAGAAGTTTAATATTCGGAAGAGATAAATTTAAAAGTAATATACTTATGTATGGACCAACTGGAGTAGGTAAAACAGCTATTGTAAAATCTATTGGTGAAATATTAAATATTCCAGTAGTTAGAGAAGATATGACTAGATTTACTGAAACAGGCTATATTGGTAAAAGTGTTGATGACATACTAGTGGATTTATATTACAATGCTTATTCAAACAAAGAACTAGCAGAAAATTCTATATTATTTTTAGATGAAATAGATAAAAAAGTAGATAATGGCACAGATAAAAGCTTTAATAAAGCTGATGTACTTAAAAGCTTACTTACTATAATTGAAGGTGGAAAATACGACATAACGGTCGACAAAAATAGTATAATATCATTTGATACTTCTAAATTAATAGTAATCATGGGTGGTGCATTTAGCGACTTATATAATGAAGTTAAAGACACTAGAAACATAGGATTTAACTCTAAAATTAATACAGATAACGACATTGATATAAAGAAAATAGAAAAATATGGTATGCCAAGTGAATTTATAGGCAGACTTAGCTTAATAACAAGACTAAATAGTTTAAACCATGAGGACTTAGTTAAAATATTAAAAACGAGTGACTTAAGTGCTCTAAAAAAATATATAGAATCATTTAAAAAGTTAGGAATTAATATAAAATTAGATGACTCTTTATATAGTGAAATAGCTAGCAAAGCTGAAACATATCAAAAGGGTGCTAGAGTTCTTAATTTAGTGGCTGATGAAATGTTTGAAAATGTATTCTTTAATGTATTAAGTGTAGGAACTGAAACCATAAGTGAAATTATTTTAGGAGAAAATATATTAAAAGATAATAATGATTTCAAATTAATAAAAAAGAAATAAGGTGTTGTATGGAAGAAACTAAAGAAATAGAAAGAAGTATAATAAAAAGATTTAGAAAAGAAATATTTAGACCATTTGTAAAAGCAATAAATGAATTTAATTTAATTGAAGAAAATGACAAAATTGCTGTATGCATAAGTGGTGGCAAAGATTCATTTTTACTTGCTAAATGTTTAGAAGAACTAAAAAGACATGGCAAAATACACTTTGATTTAGAATTTATATTAATGAATCCAGGTTATCATAAAGAACACTTAGATTTAATAAAATTAAATGCAAAGAAACTAAATTTAGATATTAAATATTTTGATTATGATATATTTGATCAAGTAAAAAATACTCCTAGTCCATGTTACTTATGTGCTAGAAAAAGAAGAGGAACATTATACAATAAAGCACAAGAACTAGGATGTAATAAAATAGCATTAGGACATCACTTTGATGATGTAGTAGAAACTATTTTAATGAGCATGATATTTAATGGTGAATTTAAAACTATGATGCCTGTCTTAAATTCTACAAACTTTAATGGAATGAAACTAATTAGACCATTATACTATGTAAGAGAAAGTGATATTATTAGTTTCTGCAAATATAATAATTTAGAATTTATAAATTGTGCTTGTGATGTTACTAAAAATAACGTTGGTATGAGAAAAGAAATGAAGGGACTAATAAATACTTTAAAAACATATTATGATAAGGCAGACATCAATATAATGAATTCTACATTTAATGTAAACTTAAATACTATTATTAGCTATAAAGGAGATAGAGAAAATGATTGAAAAATGTAATTTAGATTTACCTAAAAATACTAAAGGAATGATATTAAGTACTGAAGACAGAATATTAAGTACATTATTTAGAGAAAAATCTAGTACTAAATATGAACTAAAAAAAATAACAGGTATAGAGTATCCAGAAATATTAAATACCATAGATAAAATGGAATTAAAAGGTTATGTTGTAAAAAGAGAATATGAAAAAGTGCCAACATACTACTTAACTATGGCTGGTGTTTATGAAATGGAATATAGATTTAATAGAGACTATTTTTTAAGTTTACATTACTCTTTAGAATCATTTGGTTTTGACAGAAATAATGTCGAAAGATTTTTAAAAAATAGATTTTACAACCTTTATATCGCAGGCAAATGGAATGAATTAACTTTACATAGTCAATATAGAACTTGGTGTGAAAGTAACAATATAGAAATGTATTCTAATAATAAAATATTAAAACTAAAATAAAAAAATATTATACATATCATTGACAATTTATTATATCTGATAATTAAATTTAATGATTAATGATAGACTTTATAATTTTAATTTGTTATAATTAAATTACCAAGATGAGGTGTCTTAAATAAACCGACAAATAAGTAATTTGGAGACCTAATTAATTAGTGGTGTTGAAAACTTCCAGAGAAGGATCCTAAAACTAATTATGTGGACTACCACCTCGCGTGATGCGAGTTTTATTTATTCACTTTGCTTGGTTTTATTGTGGGTGAAAGTATGAATTTAAATAGATTAGAAATTTTAATAGGAAAAGAAAATTTAGAAAAGGTAAAGAATTTAAATATTTTAATAGTAGGTTTAGGTGGGGTAGGAGGTTATGCTCTAGAAACTTTAATAAGATGTGGTATTAAGAATATAACCATAATTGATCATGACAAAGTAGATGAAACAAATTTAAATAGACAAATTCTAACTAATATAAATAATATTGGAAAATATAAAACTGACATAGCTTTAGAAAGAGCATTAACTATAAATAAAAATATTAATATTACAAAAATAACAGAATATCTTATCAAAGATAACTTTAATCTAATTACTAATAAAAATTTTGATTATATAGTAGATGCTTGTGACTCAATAGAAACTAAGGAATTATTAATTAACTATTCTATTAAAAATAAAATTAAAATCATTAGTTCAATGGGTACAGCTAAAAAAATGGATGCATCTAAATTATCTATTACAACATTAGATAAAACTAGCTATGATCCTTTAGCTAAACTATTAAGAAAGAAAATAAATAAAAGTAATCAAAGGAAAGTTAAAGTAATTTCAAGCACTGAAAAACCAAAAGATATAAAATTATTAGGTAGCAATAGTTATGTACCTGCATGTGCTGGAATATTGATTACTAACTATATTATTAATGATGTATTAAAATAAAAAAATAGTCCTAGATAATTAATATCTAGAACTTTTTAATTATTATAAAATTCTATAAGTATTTTTAAAACTTATTTTAGAAATATCATTTAAAATATTATTACCAAACTTCTTAACAATTTCTTTACCAATTTCATCAACTTTAACACCAGCACCTAGAGGAATTGAAATTCCTAATTTTTCTTCAAGTTTTTTCTTTTCACTCAAGAAAACATATCTACTGATAATTGAAGCACAAGCAACACTTAAATTTTTATCTTCAGCTTTTGTGGTAAATGTAATACCAGTTACTTTATTAGTTGCTTCTCTTAAATAATTATAATAAACTCCAGGTAAAGCAAATTGATCAACTATTATCTTTTCATAATTAAAACCTTTATTTTTCATTTTAAATAAAACTTTATTATGCATAATAGCTTTAATTTTATTCATATTATAGCCTTTATCATGATATTCATTATATTCTTTATTACTTAAAACTAATGATTCATAAGGAATTTTTTTAATAATTAGTGGAGCACACCTTTTAATCTTTTCATCCGTTAATTTCTTAGAATCATGTACTCCTAAACTTTCTAAAAACTTAATGTTTTTCTTATCCATATAACAGGCAGTAACTACTATTGGAAAAAAATAATCTCCAGTACCAACTTCATCACTACCAATAGCACTAAAATAATAAATTGATTTATCAATACTATCTTTCTTTTTTTCTTCAGTACTTCTAGTATCAACATCAACATTATTTAAATGCTTTTCTAAATCTCTCCACATATTAGCATCTATATCAGCACTTATTCCTTGAAACATAACTTTACCACTTTCATATAAAGTAATAACTGTATCTGCTTCAACAGCCTGAAATATTGCATAAGGTGGAGTCTTTTCTTTTCTTTTATCTTGATAATACTCTATCATCTTTTCTTTAATATTATCACTTACTTTAAAAACTATAGTCATTTCCGTCACCTAAAAAGATTTTATCATAAAAGTATATATTTTTCCATTTATTTTATTTCTTTAAGCATATTAAGAAACATAATTTATTATAGAAGCACTTCCAATACTTAACAACATATAATTGTTTTGGAAAAATATTTTTAAAACCTGACTTTAACGATTTATTGATTTATAATTGTATTGAAGGTGAGAACAATGATAGAAAGAGTAGAATATCTTAATTTACTAAAAAGGTTTAAGGATAAAGATTTAATAAAAGTTGTAACAGGAATAAGAAGATGTAGAATATAGCTTTGAAACTTATAAAGAATTATATGACTATGTTAACAAAAAGTTAGATACTAAAAAAATATTATGTATTTTTAGATGAAGTACAAAATGTTCCAATGTTTCAAAAAGCAGTAGATAGTTTGTACATAAAGAAAAATGTTGATGTATACATAATTGGTTCAAACGCTTATTTATTATCAGGAGAACTTGCAATACTATTGTCAGGTAGATATATTGAAATTAAAATGTTACCTTTATCATTTAAAGAATACTTAGGTGCATTTAATAATCCTAATAAAAGTCGTTATGATTACTTCTTAGATTACATGAAAAATGGTGGAATGCCTGGAAATATATCAATTTTAAATGATAATCCAAATGATCTAGACAAATATTTAGATGGCATATTTAGTACAATAGTATATAAAGATATAATAACTAGAAAATATATTAAAATTTATATTTGATAGTATAGGTAGTCCAATATCAACTAAAAAAATAAGTGATACATTAACTAGTAAAGGAATGTCTACAAGTAATCATACAAAGAAAAGTATATATCTGCATTTATAGAAAGTTTCTTAATATATAAGCAGAAAGATTTGATGTAAAAGGTAAAAACTTATTATCAAGATATTATAAATATTATGTTGTTGATCAAGGATTAAGAAGTTATTTGTTGAGTAAAAAAGCAGATAGTGATATGGGACATATATTAGAAAATATAGTTTATCTTTAATTACTAAGAAGAGGATATAAAGTTTATGTTGGAAAAGTAGATGATTTAGAAATAGATTTTGTAGCTGAAAATAGAGATGGGTTAAAATATTATCAAGTTGCATTATCAGTTAGAGATTCTAAAGTTTTAGAAAGAGAATTAAAATCTTTGGAAAAGACAAAAGATCATTACCCAAAATATTTAATTACTTTTGATATGGATTTAGAAACTGATTATAATGGTATAAGAAAAATAAATATAGTTGATTGGTTATTAAATCCAGATAAATATTAATATTGAAGAACTAAAAATCGCACTCTCGTGAATTAATTCGTGAGTTAGATTTTTCCTTTTTTATTTCTAAAAGTATTTATTTTTATGTTTACATATGGTATGATTATTGTGGTGGTAATATGATTATTTCCAAAGGAAGAGGATATATATGGTATAGAGTACCATATAGTATTTTGTACTAAATATCGTAAAAAAATAATAACTGATAGTGTAAAAGATTCACTTTTTCAAATAATTATATCATTATTTCAAGAAATGGATTTTAAAATAATAGAAATTAATACAGATTTAGACCATATTCACTTATTAATTAGTTGTAAGCCTTAGCATTATATACCTACTATCGTAAAAAGATTAAAAGGTACAAGTGCAAGACCATTATTTCAATTATATCCAGAATTAAAAAAAGAATTATATGGTGGACATATGTGGAATCCTTCTTATTTTGTTGCTACTGTTAGT
>CAKOLW010000001.1 GCA_934096405.1 uncultured Bacilli bacterium | reverse complement strand
AGATGGCAAATGTGATTTAAATTGTGATACCAATAATGATGGTAGATGTGATTTAAACTGTGATACTGATAAGGATGGCAAATGTGACTTAAATTGTGATACTGATAAAGATGGCAAATGTGATTTAAACTGTGATACTGATAATGATGGCAAATGTGACTTAAATTGTGACACCAATGGTGATGGTATATGTGATAGCGAATGTGATACTGATGGTGATGGCAAGTGTGATAAAAATTGTTCTGATGTTGTAATAGATGATGAAAAAGGAACGTTTAGAATTTATTTTCTCGACGATACAACTATAAATTATAGTTCAGTTAGACCTGGTTGGAAAGCTAGTAAAACATTTAGTATAAAAAATGGAACAACTAAAACTTTAAAATATGATATTTATTGGAAAGATATAATTAATAATTTTACTAAAGAAAATAACTTATATTTTGAATTAAGTAGGGATGGCAAAGTAATTTTAGATAATACTAATAGAGTACCTTATCCAAGTAATGGTAGTAATGATAAAGTTTTATTAAAAGATGTTGAAATTAAAACAGTAGAAACTCATGTTTATACATTAACGGTTTATTTTAAAGAAACTAATAAAAATCAAGATATGGATAGAGGTAAAGAATTTAGTAGTAAATTAGAAGTGGTAAATAAAGGAATAAAGGGTGAATAATATGGATAAAGAAGAAAAAAAAATTATTGAAAAAGAAGGATTATATTTAGAAAATCCAAGTAAAAAGAATAGAAGAAAAACCTTTTTAACTGTTATTATAGGTATACTTTTCTTTGCTGTAACTGGTGTTACTAGTTTTATCGTTGTTAATTATTTTATATTAAAAAACAATATGCTTAACATTGATACTGATGGAGATGGCTGGCCTGATTTAAGTGTTGATACTGATGGAGATAAGCTATGTAATGTTAACTGCGATACTAATAATGATAAAAAACCTGACTATAATATAGGGTATAAAAAGGTTATAGTACCATATTTTAATTTAGACACTAATGGAGATAAAATTCCAGATAAAAATTTAGTTAATCAAGATATTAACAATGATGGAGTGTGTGATATTAATTGTGATACTGATAATGATGGTTATCCAGATTTAAATTTAGATTTAGATGGAGATGGAAAGTTAGATTTAAATATCGATACTAATAATGATGAAGTGTGTGATATTAATTGTGATGTGTTGGGTATAACTACACCTAATTTAAATGTAGATACTGATAATGATAATAAAGCAGATGTTAATATCGATACTAATAATGATGGAAAAGCAGATGTTAATATATCTTATGGTAATAAATATGATAAGGCTTACTTTAATTTAGATAAAGATAATGATGGAAAAGCAGATTTTAATTTAATAAATCAGGCTCCTAAAACAAGTGATTCTAAGTGTGGTATTAATTGTGATTTAAATAATGATAATGTTCCTGATATAAATATTGATCTAGATGGAGATGGAAAAGCAGATTTAAATATTGATACTGATAATGATGGTTATGGAAATATTAATTTTGATATGAATTTAGATGGTGTAGCAGATTTAAATGTAGACACTGATGGAGATAATTTAGCAGATATTAATATAGATACTAATAATGATGGAAAAGCAGATATTAATTTTGATATGAATTTAGATGGTGTAGCAGATGTTAATATTGATAAAGATGGAGATTTAAAACCTGATTTTAATTTATTAAATATAGATACTGATAATGATGGAATATGTGATTTAAATTGTGATGTTAATAATGATAATTGGCCAGAATATAATATAGATTTAAATGGTGATGGTATTCCTAATATGAATATTTCTTTAACAAATTATAAGAGTGGTAACGCTAATATAAGTTCTCAGAGCGATGGTAAGATAGATACTAATATAATTGATGAATATGTTTTATTTGGTGATAAAGCAGTTAAAGAAGTTGATATTAATGGTGTTCAAAATACTCACTATGCATTAACATTAGTAAATAGTGGTAAAATTATTGATATTAATAAAATGGTACCTGGTTGGAAAGATAGTAAAACATTTACAGTTAAAAATAATACCAATAGTGTTAGAACTTATGAAATAGCATTTAAAGATATTATTAATGAATTTACATGGGAAAATAGACCTTATTTTGGTGTTAAAATGAATAATAATACTTTAATAGATATAAATGTTGGAAGAATAGGATATGCAGTTAATAATGGAGATACTTTTATTAAGAATATGACTATTAATCCTGGTGAAACTCATACATATACTTTTGATTATGAATTTAAACAACCAACTGTTAATGTAAATATGGATAATAATAAATTATTATATGCTACTATAGATGTAATAGTTATAAAATAGTGTTATTAAATTAATGTAAATATGTATAATATATAACAGTCGTAAAAAATACGGCTGTTATTGATTTTATTGTGAATATAATTTGTAAATATAATATTTAAACTATAAAAAATATGGGTGAAAATACTAAATTATCACATTATGAGGATATTATGAAAATACAGGTATTATAATAAAATAAACTTAAAAAAAATATTCTTATGTTTTAAAAAAAGATATTTCTAATTATACTTCATTTACCAAAAATTATTCTCCACTAAAATTTTTAAAAATTCACAAATAGAATTATGATGAAAGTAATTCTACTTACTTTTTTTGTTCATTAGTTTTGTTTTCTATTTATTAAATTCTTTGTTTACATGTTTTGAACCCTAATTTGTAGGGTTTTTAGCTAATTATAAAATATTTTGTGAAAAAATTGTTAAAATCTCTTGATTTATATTCAAAAACTTGGTATCATTTTTATTGTAAAGGAGGTAAAGAACTATGGGAGAAAACAAAGGACAAACTATTTTCTTATCAGTAATTGGTGTTGCTACATTATTAGTTGCAATAATCGGAGCTACATTCGCTTATTTTACAACTAGTATGGGTGGTACTCAAGGTACAGTTAATGCAACTACTGCTAAGTTAGGTTCATCTTCGTTCACTGCTGAAAGTGTTGATGCAACTGCTGTACTTCCAGGATGGACAAGTGAAGCAAAAAATGTTACTGTTACTTTAGGTGAATCAGACGTTAATGTTGATTATACTTGTGTATTAACAATGACTGCTAATCCATTAACTGATTTAAGATTAGCTGTAGCTGGTGATAATGCTGTAGCAGCTGCTACAAAAACTTTAGCTACTGGTGAAACAGAAACTAAGATTGCTGAAGGTACTTTAAAGTCTGGTGAAAGTAAAACTATGACTTATACTTTAACTTTTGCTGAAACTGGTACAGCTCAAGATGGTCAACAAGGTGCAACTATTGCTGGTGTAGTAAAATGTTCTACTGCTGCTGGTACAGTATATTATAATAATGCAAATCCAGGTGGTACAACTGAAAAACCAAATGCACAATAGTTTGAATTAACATAGTTAATTTACGATTATTAACAAAATGACTTCAATTGTTTAAATTGGAGTTTTTTTAAACAATATTTTATAATAATTAAAAATGTCTCTTGATTTATCATTTGAAATTTGATAGAATTTTTATTGTAGAGGAGGAGTGATGAGGATGACAGAAAATAAAGGACAAACTATTTTCTTATCAGTAATTGGTATTGCAACTTTATTAGTAGCTATTATTGGTGCTACATTCGCATACTTTACAACAAGTATGGGTGGTACTCAAGGAACTGTTAGTGCTACAACAGCTAAAATTGGTGCTGCTAGTTTTACTGCACAAAGCGTTAGCGGTACAGCTGTGTTACCTGGATGGACAAGTGGAGCAAAAAATGTTACAGTTACATTAGGACCATCAGACTATGATGTTAAGTATACTTGTACATTAAAGATGACTGCTAATCCACTAACTGATTTAACTTTAACAGTTGCTGGAACTAATGCTCAAACTAGTGTTAACGGTAAACTTGAAACTGGTGCAAAAGATTTTGTAATTGCAAGTGGAACATTAGCTAAAAGCGCTACTGAACAAACTGCAAGTATGACTTATACTTTAAGTTTCCCAGAAACTGGTGCTAATCAAAATGGTCAACAAGGTGCAACTATTGCTGGAACTGTAAGTTGTTCACTAGATCAAGAAACAGTATATTATAATGCTAAAAATCCAGGTGGTACAACTACTGCACCTGAAGCAGGACAATAGTTATAGTTTATCTTATATTAATAAGAAATAATAAACATCAATTTATGATATTATATGAATTGGTGTTTTATTTTTATTTTTTAAATTTTAAAATTTAAGTTGTTTTTTTTTCTAATAAATGGTATTATTTTAATAGAAGATAAGGGAAAAGATATGAGAAACAAAAGAGAAAACAATACTAAAACTTATTTATATGCTATTATTGTGGTAGTTGCTTTCATTTTGGTAGCAATCGGTACTTCAATTGCGGCTTATTATGTTGTTGTTGGTAATGATGATAGTAAACCAATTAAAGTTAAAACAGCATATGCTGTTGCTATGTATGAGGCTAAGAATAACATTGATGCTATTGATATTTTGCCCGGATGGACTGAGCAGCTTAAGTTTGTAATTACTAATGTTTCCAAAGAAAATGATACTATTGGAGATTATAATTTGTTTTTAGAAATAGAAAAGAATGATATTAATAATGAAAATTTTGTTTATAATATTGTAGGAAAGAGTTACCTTGATGGTAAGGAAATAGAAGAAAGTGATATTAATAAAATAATTAAGGTTACTAGTGATAGAAGAGTTCCTACGGCTAGTGTTTCATTAGGAAGTGGACTTTTTTATACCGGTGTAAGTCATGAATATATTATTACTTTTAAGCTTAAAGAAAATGGTGTAAATCAAGATGAGTTACAGGGTAAAGCATTTAAAGCTAAGATATATGCTAAAGGTGAGCCTGAAATGAGCAAAGAAGGTGAATCTAATGAGTAAAGACACTAAGAGAAATATTATTATGAGTATTGGTATAGTGTTAATATCTGTGATTGGATTTACTTTAGCGTACTTTACAACTAGTATGACTGGGACTTCTGGAATAGTTAATTTTAATACTGGTAAAGTTGGTAAAATAACTTTTGATGGTGGTGCGGATTTTACTACTGCTGAAGACATAGAAGTATTACCTTGGTCTGAAAGTAAAATATTTACTATAACAGTAGCGCCTTCTACAGTAAGTCAAACTGTTTATGTATATATGGACTATACTAATACAATACCTGAGTTAACTTGTAATGTTAAAGATGTGACAGCTAATACAACTAGTAATATAGTTTTAACAACAACTGGTACTTCTAAAACTGATTTAGGGACAGCTACAACAGTTAAGTTAGTTGAGAAAAAAATTGAACCAAGTAATTCTATACAGACATTCACTTATACTCTAACCATGGGTATACCTGAAACTGGAGAAAATCAAAAAGCTAATTTAAATCAAATTTTTAATGGTACATTGTATGCTAATGTTGGAGTTAAAAATAATTTATACTACTATAACAATGCTAGTCCTAACGGAACTAATAGTAAACCTAATGCAGAGTAATCGTTAAGGATTACTTTTTTAGTGAACAAATTTTGATATTTTGTGTAAATTGTTCAGTATAGTGAACAATTTCTGCATTTTTAGATAAATTGTTCAGTAGAGTTATTTTATGGACTGATTGAATAATAGTAAATTATTTGGTATAATGTATTTGTAGGTGTTTTAAAAGAATGAAAAAGATTAATAAAAAGGAAAAATTTAATATTAAAGAATATTTTAATAGAATGATTAAATTATTTAGAAAATATTTTAGTACTAATATTTTGTTTTTAACTTATGTTATTACTTCAGTTCTTATAGGCTTATTGTTAAGATATTTAACTTTAGGTACAGTAAGTGATTTTAGAGCACTTGTATGTGATTTTATTATGGTTATAGTGCTTGGTTCGTTTGGTTATTTAATTAAACCTAAACACCAATTTAAATATTTCTTTGTATTGAGTATTATATATACTACTGCATGTGTTATTAATCATATTTATTATACATTTTATATGAGTTTTGCTAGTGTTAGTTTACTTAGTACTTTAACATTTTTAGGAGCTGTAAGTGATTCTGTAACAACTAAATTAAATTTAGTATATTTCATTTATATCTTAGCGCCTTTTATAATGTTAATAGTTAATAAGTTATTAACAAAGAAAAATTATTATTATGAAGTTGGTAAAGATGAAAAAGGTAAGTTTATGTTTAGATGTACTTCTTTATGTGGAGTAGTACTAGCAGTTCTTATTACATTAACTATGAAAGCTAGTGATGGAAGTAGATTAGTTAAGTTATGGAATAGAGATTATGTTGTTAAGAGATTTGGATTATATACTTATACAGTTAGTGATATAGTACAAAGTATACAACCTGCGATAAGTCCTATGTTTGGATATGATAAGTCTGCGAAGTTATTTAGAGATTTTTATAGTGATAAGAGTAAGGAAACTAAAGAGATAAATAAATATACTAATATATTTGAAGGAAAAAATGTTATATTTATTCATATGGAAAGTATGCAGAATTTCTTAATAGATTTGAAAGTTAATGATATAGAGATTACTCCTAATTTAAATAGGATAAGTAAAGAGGGTATGTATTTTACTAAGTTTTATCCACAGATTAGTGTTGGTACTAGTAGTGATACAGAGTTTACCTTAAGTACTGGAATACTTCCTAGTAATAGTGGTACTGTGTTTGTTAATTATTATAATAGAAAGTATGAAACTATACAAAATTTATTTAATAATAAAGGCTATTATACATTTAGTATGCATGCTAATAAGGGAGATTATTGGAATAGAAGGACTATGTATAAGACTTTAGGCTATCAAGATTTTTATGATAAAGAGTATTATGATGTACCTGATGAAAAAACTGATATGAATTGGGTCGGTTTAGGTTTAGGCGATAAGAGTTTCTTAAATCAAGTAATACCTATTTTATCTAATATTAAAAGTGAACATAAAAATTATATGGGAACTGTTATTACTTTAAGTAATCATACTCCTTTTGATGATGTTACTAAGTATGGAGATTTAGATTTTAGTATAACTTATGATAGAAATACTGGAGAAACTGATTATAATGGTAAACCTATTTATGAAAAAGTTATTGTACCTTATTTAGAGAATACTGAGATGGGTAATTATTTAAAGAGTGTACATTATGCTGATGAGGCTTTAGGAGAGTTTTTTGAAAATATAATTAATAATAATTTAGATGAAGATACAGTATTTATATTATATGGAGATCATGAGAGTAAGCTTGGTAAAAAGAATTTGAATCTTTTATACAATTATGATTTAGATACAGAAGATATTAAGAGTGAAGATGATCCTACATATATAAGTTTAGATAATTATCAATATGATTTATTAAGAAATACACCATTAATAATTTGGACTAGTGATGGAGAATTAAAAGGTAAAATTGAAGATGTTATGGGAATGTGGGATGTTTTACCTACTATAAGTAATATGTTTAATTTAGATTATACTTATGCACTTGGAAATGATATATTTAGTAATAAAGAAAAAATAGTAGTATTTCCTAATGGTAATGTTCTTACTAATAAAGTGTATTATAATAATTTAAAGGATGAGTATATATCTATTAATAGTGAACCTATTGATATTGATTATATAGATAGAATTAAAGAATATGCTGATGAAAGACTAGAAGTTAGTAAAGGAATTATAGTATATGATTTAATTAAGAATGAAAGGGATAATTTAAAAAAGGTGATTAAAGATGAGAAAGATAAGTAAGAATAAAGTATTCTATTTTGTGATAAGTTTATTGTTAATAGTATGTATTAGTATTACTGGTATTAAGGCATATAAAGAGTTTTTTGGTAAAAATGATAATGAACCAACTGAACCTAAAAAATTAGATTCTATAGATATGTATGGTTATTCATTAGATGAGTATGATTCAGAATTATATAAAACTTATTTTAATGAACTTAAGGATGTTTTAAATAAAGATGATATTAATTATGAGGATTATGCTAAAGTAGAAACTAAGTTATTTATTACTGATTTATATACTTTGAGTACTAAGATTAGTAGTAGTGATATTGGTGGGTTGGAGTTTGTTTATCCAGATTTTGTTAGTAATTTTAAAATGAATGCTGGTGATACAATGTATAATCATGTTAAAAATAATGTGGATGGTACTAGAGAACAAAAGTTACCTACTGTTAGTAATGTTACAATTAGTTCAGTTACTCCAATTACTTATACTTATGGAGAAAAAGATTTTGAAGCTTATAGAACTGTAGCTAATTGGGAATATGAAGAAGATTTAGGATATGAAAATAGTGGAGAATTTACATTAGTAAAACATGATAATAAATTATATGTAGTTGAAAAGACAGGGGAGTAATATGGAAGAAGTTTATAAGTATTTACTTAATGATGCAGGTATTAGACATAGAGATACTTTGTGTATAGGTGTAAGCGGAGGGCCAGATTCAATGGCTCTTTTGGACCTAATGATTAAATTGAAAAGTGAATTAGATTTAGTATTAGTAGTAGCGCATGTTAATCATAATATTAGAGAAGAAAGTAAAGAAGAAGAAGCTTATTTGAGAGAATTTTGTAATAATATGGGACTTCATTTTGAATGTTTTAAGATAGAACATTATGGGGATGATAATTTTCATAATGAGGCTAGAACTATTAGATATAATTTCTTTGATAAAGTATGTAAAGATTATAATGCTAAATTTCTTTTAACAGCGCATCATGGAGATGATTTAGTTGAAACTATTCTTATGAGAATAGTAAGAGGTTCTTCATTAAAAGGTTATAGTGGGTTTAGTAAAGTTATTGTTAAAGATGATTATACTATTTTGAGGCCTTTAATTACTGTTACTAAAGATGATTTAACTAATTATTGTAATGAAAATAATATTAAATATTTTATTGATAAGTCTAATTTAAAAGATGTTTATACTAGAAATAGATATAGAAAGTATGTGTTACCTTTCTTAAAAGAAGAAGATAAGATGGTACATGAGAAATTTCTTAAGTTTAGTGAGACTTTACTTGAGTATAATAATTATATAGAGAGAGAAGTAAGTCAAGTTATTAATAAAGTATTTAAAAATGGTGTTTTAGATATTAGTAAGTTTAAAGAATTAGATCATTTATTACAATCTAAAATAATTTCTAATATTTTAGAGAAAATATATGGTGATGATTTACTTATTATTACTAATACACATGTTAATTTAATATTTGATTTGATTAATAGTTATAAACCTAATAGTGTTGTTCATTTACCAAATAATGTAAAGGCAATAAAGAGTTATAATGAACTTAGTTTTGCTTTTATGGAAGAGGTGGATGATAAGTATGAAATTGAATTAGATAGTGTTGCTAATTTACCTAATGGGATGATTATTGAGAAAGTTAGTGATACAGATGATACTAGTAATTATGTTACTAGGTTAAGTAGTAAAGATGTAAGTTTACCTTTATATGTTAGAACTAGAAGAAATGGTGACAAGATGAGTGTTAAAGGTATGGATGGACATAAAAAAGTTAATGATATATTTATTGATAATAAGATTGTTAGTAAAGATAGAAATGTTTGGCCAGTACTTGTAGATGCTGAAGAAAGGGTAATTTGGGTGCCTGGATTAAAAAAAAGTAAATTTGATAAGGAAATTCACGAAGAATATGATATAATACTTAAGTATAGTTAATGAAAGGAGAAAATTTATGAAAAGAAAAGGAAATACAATGAAGAATTTTATACCTTATTTATTACTTTTTATGGTTATTTTAGTTACTTATTATGTTTTTGGTTTAAATAATGTTAAGATTAATACATTAAGTTATAATGAATTTTTAACTAATTTAGAACAAGAAAAAGTTGATAAGTTGGAAGTAACTCCTAAGAGTAGAGATAGTGTATATGTTTTAACTGGTAAGCTAGAGGGATATAAAGATAATGAAAGTTTTACTTTAACTGTACCTTTAACTGATAGTGTTATTCAAAAGATTTTAGATGAGAGTAATACTCAACAATTAGATGTGGTTATTAATAAAGATCCAGGTAGTATTAGTTGGTTAAGTATTATTTTAGAATTTATTCCAATTATAGTTATTGGAGGACTTACTATTTATATGATTAGAATGATGGTAGGTAATGGTAAGGGTGGCACTATGGATTTTGGTAGAAGTAGAGCTAAACTTAATCAAGATGGTGGTAAGGTAACATTTAAAGATGTTGCTGGACTTAATGAGGAAAAAGAAGAAGTTAAGGAATTAATTGATTTCTTAAAGAATCCTAAGAAATTCCAAAAATTAGGAGCTAGAATTCCTAAGGGAGTACTTTTAGTAGGGCCTCCAGGAACAGGTAAAACATTACTTGCTAAAGCAGTGGCTGGTGAAGCAAAAGTTCCATTTTATTATATAAGTGGTTCTGATTTTGTTGAATTGTTTGTTGGTGTTGGTGCAAGTCGTGTTAGAGATATGTTTAAACAGGCTAAACAAACTGCTCCATGTTTGATATTTATTGATGAAATTGATGCAGTAGGTAGACAAAGAGGAACAGGTCTTGGTGGTGGACACGATGAAAGAGAACAAACTTTAAACCAATTATTAACTGAAATGGATGGATTTGGTGCTAATGAAGGAATTATTATTATCGCTGCTACTAATAGACCAGATGTACTTGATCCTGCATTATTAAGACCAGGAAGATTTGATAGGCAAGTTACAGTTAATTTACCAGATGTTAGAGAAAGAGAAGCTATTTTAAATGTTCATGCTAAAGGCAAAGTTTTAGAAGATTCAGTTAAATTAAAAGCTATTGCTGAAAGAACACCAGGTTATAGTGGTGCTGATTTAGAGAATTTACTTAATGAAGCAGCTTTACTTGCGGTTAGAAGAAATAAAAATGCTATTGGTATGGATGAAATAGATGAAGCTAGTGATAGGGTACTTATGGGACCAGCTAAAGTTAGTAGAAAAGTTACTGATTATGAAAAAAATATAGTTGCTTTCCATGAAAGTGGTCACGCAGTTTTAGGTATAGAACTTCCTAATGGTGAAGAAGTACATAAAATTACTATTATTCCTAGAGGTATGGCTGGTGGTTATACTCAAATGCTTCCTAAAGAAGAAAGAACTTTGGTAGCTACTAAGGATGAACTATTACAAAGAATAACTAGTTATCTTGGTGGTAGAGTTAGTGAGGAATTATTCTGTGGAGAAATAAGTACTGGTGCTAGTGATGACTTTAAGAGAGCTACTCAAATTGCTAGAAGTATGGTTACTGAATATGGTATGAGTGATTTAGGTCCTGTTCAGTTTGAACATAAGAGTGGAGAAGTTTTCTTAGGTAGAGATTATACAAATAGTGCTAAAAATTATTCTGATACAGTTGCTTTAGAAATAGATAAAGAAATTAGAAAGATTATAGATGAATGCTATAAGAATGCTAAGGAAATTCTTAAGAAAAATGAAGGATTAGTAAGAATGCTTGCTGAAACTTTGTATGAAAGGGAAACTATTACTAAAGAGGAAATAGAAGAAGTTGTAAAAGAGTATAATAAAAGTAAAAAAACTAAAACAACAAAAAAAGAAAAAATCGAAGAGTAATCTTTGATTTTTTTCTATATGTAAGTGATATTCCTTTGAAAAAATCCGAATATATTTGTGAAAACCTAGACAAATAAGGCTTTTAATTCCATAAAAATAGACACTATCGTAAGATAATGTCCAACTAAAACTAAAAATTTTGGTAGACATTCAGAATCGAATGTTCCATTTTATTATATGAAGATTTCTCTTCTAAATACATAATATCATTTTTTATTGATTTTTTCAATACAAAAAAATGTTTGTTTTTATATTGACTTATATATGTTAGATTGATATAATAATTCCTATGGAACAGGATGTTCTGGGTGTCTACCGCTAACCGGGGGGCTTTGGCCGAAGGAAGGTGGTGATCATATGAAGAAGAGAAATTTTATAATTAAAATTTTGAATCGGATATGGTTCATTTTAATGACAATGGTTTTAATAATTATTGCCATAAAAATAGACACTATCGTAAGATAATGTCATACTAACTTAAAAACTGGTAGGCATTCAGAAATGAATGTTCCATTTTTATTATATGAAGATTTCTCTTCTAAATACATTATACTAAAAAATAGGTTAATATTCAATGATTTTGTAAATACATTTTTGAAATTATAAAAATATGTCTTTTTGACTTTTAACTTAGTTTAATTTGTGTTAAAATTATTACATAGCGAGGTAGTATTATGGGAAAGGTTATATCACTAGTTAATCAAAAAGGTGGGGTAGGCAAAACAACAACAAGTATTAACTTAAGTAGTGCATTAGGACACTTAGGTAAAAAAGTATTACTCATAGATTTAGACCCTCAAAGCAACAGTACTACTGGCTTAGGGCTTAATAAAGCAAATATTAGTAAAAGTATTTATGATGTAATTACTCATAGTTGTGATATTAAAGAAGCAATTATTAAAACAAAGTTTAAGAATCTTAGTATTATTCCTTCAATGATTTATTTGAGTGGGGCTGAGATTGAATTAATACAAATGGCTAGTAAAGAAAGTGATTTTATTATTGGAGATCAATTAAAATTACAAATAGACAAAATTAGAGATAGATATGATTTTATTTTAATTGATTGTCCACCTGCCTTAGGTGTACTTACTACAAATGCTTTAGCGGCTAGTGATAGTGTATTAATTCCAGTTCAGTGTGAGTATTATTCACTTGAAGGAGTTACACAATTATTGAATACTATTTTACTTACTCAAAACAAGATTAATCCTAAACTTGATATAGAAGGTGTTTTATTAACAATGCTTGATGGAAGAACTTTAGTTGGATTAGAAGTAGTAGAGGATGTTAGAAAGTTCTTTAAAGAAAAAGTATTTAATACAATAATTCCTAGACTTGTTAGACTTGTAGAGGCACCAAGTCATGGAAAACCAATATTAGAATATGATCCAAGATGTAGAGGAGCGCTTGCTTATATAAATTTAGCAAAGGAAGTGATTGAGAGAAATGGAAACAAAGAGGAAGGCACTAGGGAAGGGTCTAGAGCAACTGTTCAGTAATGAGGCATTTACTTTTGATGAATTAGAAAAAACAATAGTAGAAGATACTAAAAAGGAAGATGTTAAAGAGATTAATTTAGATGAATTAAGGAGTAATCCTTATCAGCCTAGAAAAGTTTTTGATGAAGAAAAGTTAAATGAACTTACTGATAGTATTAAAGAGTTTGGTATTTTTGAACCTATTATAGTTAAAAAAAGTATAAAAGGTTATGAAATAGTTGCCGGTGAAAGGAGAAGTTTAGCTGCTAAAAAGGCTGGACTAAAGACAGTACCTGCGATTGTTAGAGATTTTACTGATGATGAAATGATGACAATAGCTTTACTTGAAAATATTCAAAGGGAGAATTTGAATGTTATTGAAGAAGCTAATGCATATAAAAATATGTTAGAAACTATGAATTTAACACAAGAGGAACTTGCTAGAAAACTAGGTAAAAGTAGAAGTCATGTTACGAATATACTTGGAATATTAAAGTTGCCTAGAAAAGTTCAGGATTTAGTTTTATCAAATAAAATAACTATGGGGCATGCAAGAGCACTTAGTAAGTTAAATGATGAAGCAGAAATATTTGATATGGCTAGTAGAATAGTTAATGAGAATATGAGTGTTAGAACTTTAGAAGATGAGATTAATAATAATGGACTTGAGAAAAAAGTTCCTATTAAGAAGACTATTGTTAAAGATAAAGGTCATATGATGGTACAAAATGTTATGAGAGAAAAGATTGGTACTATGGTTAAAGTTAATAATAGAAATATAGTTATACCTTTTGATAATGATAGAGATTTAGAAAGAATATTAGAAATTTTAGATATAAAAATTAATTTAGATTAGGTGATAAAATGAAATATACACTAAATTCCAAAGTAATTATGAAGAAAGCACATCCTTGTGGTACTAATTTATGGGAAATAGTAAGACTTGGAGTAGATATTAAATTAAAATGTGTTAATTGTGGAAGAACAGTTATGATGGATAGATTAGAGTTTGAAAGAAAATTAAAGAAAGTGGTGGAAGATGAAAAATAAGAAGTTTAGTCCTATATTTATATTTATTTTACTTACATTTATAGTACTTCTATTTAGTTTTGTCTTGTCTTTATTTAATTTTCAGGCTGAATATAGTACAGTTAATTCATATACTAATACTCTTCAAAATAATGTTATACAAGTTGAAAATATGTTAAGTGCTAAAGGAATAAAGTATATAATTAGTAATACTGCTTCTAATTTTGTTAATTTTGCTCCTTTGAGTAGTTTGATTATTATATTAATAGGTATAGGGGTATTAGAAAAGAGTGGATTTGCTAAAACATTTTTTACTATAATTACTCAAAGTTTTAGAAAAAATAGTATTACATTTACTTTAATACTTTTAAGTATTGTACTTAGTGCATTTGGTAATATAGGATTTGTTTTATTACTTCCTATTGGAGCGATGTTGTTTAAGTATGGACATAGACATCCTTTTGGAGGAATAATAGCTAGTTTTGCCGGTATGAGTTTTGGGTATGCAATTAATGTGTTTTTAAGTAGTATAGATACTAGTTTAATGAGTTTGACTTTAACGGCTAGTAAAGTTATTGATAAAGATTATTCTATTAACCAA
This sequence comes from uncultured Bacilli bacterium, assembly GCA_934096405.1. Taxonomy (GTDB): domain Bacteria; phylum Bacillota_I; class Bacilli_A; order RF39; family UBA660; genus CAKOLN01. Next base: position 80,908 of record CAKOLW010000001.1, on the reverse strand, counting down.
TTTTTTGGTTTGTTTATGATGATAGTTGCTTTAATTAGTGCTGCGATTATTATGACTAGAGTTACTGAAAAAAAGATAATGCCTAAGTTAGGTAAGTATGAATTTGATGAAATAGAAACATTAGATAAAATTAAATTTAGTAATAGGGAATTAAGAGGATTAGTTTTAAGTTTAGGTGCTGGTATTATTTATTCAATTATTATTATTTGGATGATTATACCTGGATTACCATTAAGTGGTGGCCTTCTTGATAATAATGGTGTTTATTATATCGATAAGTTATTTGGAGAAGGATCATTATTTAGTCAAGGCTTTGTGTTTATAATTACTTTCTTATTTGTTATTATAGGACTTGTTTATGGTTTTGTAAGTAAAAATATTAAGAATAATAAAGAAGTAAGTGAATGCTTTAGTTATAGTTTAGATGGTATAGGTAGTATTTTAGTTCTTATATTTGTTGCTAGTATTTTTGTTAGTGTTTTAGAAAAAAGTAATATAGGACTTGTGTTAGTTGCGTTACTTACTAAGTTAATAGATGTGTTTAATTTTAGTGGATTAGGGTTAGTTATTTTATTATTTGTTATTTCTATAGTAGCTGGTTTATTTTATACTGGACTTGTTAGTAAATGGCAAGTTATGAGTGGTACTGTAGTGCCTACTTTAATGAATGCTAGTATTAGTCCTGAATTTGCACAAATAGTATATACAGCAGGTAGTAGTTTATCTATGGCTTTTACACCGGTTATGATATATTATGTTATTTATATAGCATATTTGGAAAAGTATGATAAGAATGGACAAGTAAGTATGTTGAATTCATTTAGATATATGAAAGATTATGGATTAGTAATGATGATTATGTGGTTTATTTTAATAGTAGGATTTTATGTATCTGGTTTACCTATTGGTATAGGTGCTACACCTAATTTAACATTTTAGAATGGGGGAATTTATATGTCATTAAAAGCAGGTATTATAGGAATGCCTAATGTTGGAAAGAGTACTCTTTTTAATGCAATTACAAAGAAAAATATTTTAGCAGCAAATTATCCATTTGCGACTATTGATCCTAATTTAGGGACAGTAGTAGTACCTGATAAGAGATTAGAAACTTTAGAAAATATGTATATGCCTGAAAGATGTATACCTACTCAGTATGAATTTACTGATATTGCAGGATTAGTTAAAGGCGCTAGTAATGGTGAAGGATTAGGTAATAAATTTTTAAGTCATATTAGAGAAGTTGATGCTGTTATACATGTAGTAAGATGTTTTAAAGATAAAGATGTTATACATGTTGAAGGTAGTGTTGATCCTATTAGAGATATTGAAATTATTAATTTAGAACTTGCAATTTCAGATTTAGAGATTATTAATTCTAGATTAGAAAGAATAACTAAAAAAGCACAGACTGCTAATGATAAATTACTTTTAAAGGAAGTAGATATATTAACTAGATGTAAAGATTATTTAATTACTGGTAAACCTTTAAGAGAATTAGATTTAAGTGATGAAGAGAAAGAATTTATTAAAACATTTAATTTTATTACATTGAAGCCTATGATTTATTTAGCTAATGTTAATGAAGTTGATTTAGTTAATGGTGGAAATGAGTATATTGATAAAGTTAATGAATATGCTAGTAAGGAAGGAATTAAAGTTATTCCTATGTGTGCTCAGATTGAAAGTGAGTTAGTAGAATTACCTGATGATGAAAAGAAAGTATTTTTGAATGAATTAGGTATAGAAGAAAGTGGACTTGATATGTTAATTAAGACTACTTATGATATTTTAGGGCTAAGTACATTCTTTACTGTTGGAAGTGATGAGGTTAGAGCTTGGACTTTTAAGAAGGGAATGAAAGCACCAGAGTGTGCAGGTATTATACATACTGATTTTCAAAGAGGTTTTATTAAAGCCGAAGTTATGAGCTATGATGATTTAGTTAAATATGGTAGTGAACTTAAAGTTAAAGAAGCAGGTAGAGCAAGGCTTGAAGGAAAAGATTATGTTATGCAAGATGGTGATATTTGCTTATTTAGGTTTAATGTTTAATATATTAATAAGGAGGTGAAAGTATGGAGAAATTTTGTACTATTTGTGGTAAAGAATTAGTTGATGGAAAGTGTCCTTGTTGTGAAAAAGGAACTGATAAAAAAAGTGATTCAACTAATAATGAAACGAAGTTTTCTAATAATGGAGTTATCAATCGTGTTGCAATAAAAAATGAAGCTAAAAGATTGATTGAAAATAACTTATGGACTATTTGGAAACCTAGTTTAATTGTTTCACTTATTAGTGGTGTCTTAGGAGCTTTAATTACAGCTTTATTTGGAGAAGGAACAGATGCGGGTACTATAATATCTGCGATTGCGAATGTATTCTTATTACCTATGAGCATTGGGTTAGTTCAATATGTTCTTAACTTTGTAAGAGGTAAAAGTTATGATATTAATGATTTATTTAGTTTCTATGATAAAAGATTTTTATTAATATTCTTAACATCATTTTTAGTAGGTTTATTTACTACATTATGGAGTTTATTATTAATTATACCTGGTATTATCGCTGCGTTGAGTTATTCTATGATTACTTATTTACTTGCTGATGGTGAGAAAAATGAGGCAATGGAAGTAATAAAAGAAAGTAAGAGAATGATGAATGGTTATAAAATGGATTACTTTGTATTTGGATTAAGTTTTATTGGATGGGTATTATTATGTACTTTGATAATTCCAATTATATATGTAATGCCTTATATTACAGTAAGTAATGCTCTATATTATGAAGAATTAAGAAAAATTAAAGGAAAATGTTAATAACTTTATAGTTGTTAACATTCTTTTTTTAGTGTAAAATTATATTAGGGGTGTAATTATGAATTTAGAAGAACTTAAGGAGTTATGTATTATTACTAGAAATGAGATTATATCTAGAAATAATTCTATTAATCTCAATTATAAATTGATTGAAGATAAATTAAAAGATTTGAAATCTAAAAGTAAAGTATTAAGAAAAGAATTAATATCTTTAGTGTTAACAATTTCTTTAATTTGTGGTAGTGCTACATTTATTGGAATAAATACTAAAAATGAAAGAAAAAGTAAATTATTTGAGGGTATTTACACTGAACAACAATATAAAGATAAAAGAGGGGTTGATTATTTAACTGCTTATTTTGGGTATGTTTTACTTCTATTGGTTATATATGGAGGAGTTAGTTATATTAAAGGTAATAGTGTTTTTAAGAATTTCATAATTAATTTAAAAAAGAATATAAATGAATATAAATGTGGTGTTGTGGAAACTTGTTATTTATTTAGCGATTTGAAAGAAGATATAACGTATTTATTGGGTTATTTGTGTCAATTTGAAGAATGTAAGAAATGTTATGATAATATACTTGTTGAGAATCCTTATTTAAGTAATGATGATATAATTGATAAGATATCCATAATATTAGAGAGTTTAGATATTGAAAATATAGAAAAGAATATTTCAGTTAAAAGAAAAATTCTTAATGAAAAATAAGACAAAATATTAGAAACTAGTATTTAGTTTGTGTAGACATTTAGTATTTTATTTGTTATAATACTGGGGAAAGAGCAGATAATTGCTCCTTGCTTCTTAGGAAGCCATAGACCATAAGGAGGTGAAATAATGAATAAATATGAAATAATGTTTATTGTTAGAGCTGATATTACTGAAGATGAAGTAAAGAATACTGTTAAATCATTTGAAGATTTATTAACTAACGAAGGTGCTAAGATTTTAAATTCTAAAGATTTAGGACAAAAGAAATTAGCATATGAAATTAAGAAACAAGTTAGAGGTTATTATCATTTACTTAATGTTGAATGTGAAAGTAAAGCTGTTAAGGAATTTGATAGAAGAGCTTTAATAGACGAAAAAGTTATTAGACATTTAATAATTAAGGAGGAAAATTAGTATGAATAAAGTAATGCTAGTAGGTAGGTTAACAAGGGATCCAGAAATGAGAACTTCTACATCTGGTATGCAAATTGCTTCATTTAGTTTAGCAGTTAATAGAAACTTTAGAAATAAAGAAGGAAATGTTGATGCTGACTTTATAAATGTTGTTGTGTTTGGTAAACAAGCAGAAACTATTGGAAAGTATGTTACTAAGGGACAACAACTAGGAGTTGAAGGAAGAATTCAAACTAGAAGTTATGATGCACAAGATGGAACTAAAAGATATGTTACTGAAGTTGTTGCTGACAATTTTGAATTTTTAAGTTCTAAAAATAGTGGTAATGGAACTGCTAGTGCACCAGTTAATGCTTATGTTGATACTACAAGTTCATTTTATGTAGATGAACCAAGTAAAGACAATGGTGTAGATATTTCAGGTGAAGATCCATTTAAAAATTTTGGTAATGAAGTAGCTTTAAGCGATGATGATTTACCATTCTAATTAAAAGGAGGTTATTAATGAAAGAATTTTATCCTAGAAAAAAGAAAATATGTCAAATGTGTGCTGGTAAAAGTGTTGATTATAAAGATGTACCAATCATAGCTAAATATATCAATGAAAAAGGTAAAATTTTACCTAGAAGAATGACTGGAGCTTGTGCATTACATCAAAGACATATTGCTAGAGAAGTTAAAAGAGCTAGATTTATGGGACTTATTCCATTTGTAAAATAAGTTAAACGAGAGATTATTTGATCTCTCGTTTTATTAATTTTGCATGTACTACTGTTTTTTCATTATCATTATAACAAGTTGATAGAGTAAGTATATTATCATTACTATTTATTTTAGTATTGAAATTATGTTGACTTCTGTTTTTAATCATATTTAAGAAATTTATAAATTCTTCATCTGAATCAAAATCAGTTTGTATATAATCATTTGTATTAGGAATCACGTATGTACTAAACACTTGCCATAAAGTGTTTTCTTTTTCAGTTGATATTTTTATAATATAATTATTCGTATTATTTAGCCATCCATTTGTCATTATTTTTCTTAATGTACCAAACATTGTTTTATCTAAACGACTATGTGCATAAATTATTGTGTTTTTATTTTGTGTATTTGTATTTCTAAAATCTAAAAATACCCATCCTGCGTCATTATAACTTTTATCAAAGGCATGTGTAAGATAGTAACTATTATTGTTAGTTTGTACAAATGGATAGTTTATATTTGTACCATTTACTTGAATCCAACCTATAACGTCTGAATTTTGTTCTTTTAAATCGGTGAAGTCTACATCTATAAGATTCATTTTTATATAGTCCCAATATGGATTTGATGAAGGTATATCTTCATTTTGATTTATAATTTCCGTGTTATTGTTATCTTCTACATCATTTACTATAGTAGACTTTTCTATATTATCAATTTGCTTGTTAAGTTTTTTATTGTCATTATTCCATTTAATAATATTTTTAATTGATATTATGAATACAGTACATAATATGATGAGTAGTATAAAAACTATTATGTTGTTCCACTTAATTTTTTTAATTTTTCTAATTTTTTTCATTTTAGCCTCCATTAATAAATATTATACTATAATTCATAATAAAAATAAAACGATTAGACTAACTAATCGTTATCTCTTGCAATACCTATTAATCTAAGTAATTGAAGTACACTTGCTAAAACACCTGCTACATAAGTTAATGCTGCGGCTGTTAACATTCTACTTGTTTCTTCATTATCTTTGGCATTGGTTAAATTTAATCTTTTTACTTCTGATTTAGCTCGATTTGATGCATTAAATTCAACTGGTAAAGTTACAATTTGAAATAGTATACCAAAGCCTGTGGCAAATATTCCTATCCAAACTAAATCTATAATTTCTAATATAAATCCAAATAGTATTAAATAGTAAGAAAAACTTGAAATTATGTTAACTATTGGAAATAAGAAATGTCTGAATCTTAAAAAGAAATAACCTTCTTTATCTTGTATAGCATGTCCTGTTTCATGAGCCGCTACTGCTAGAGAGGCAATGCTATTACCATGATAAATATCTCTAGTTAATCTAATTACTTTTCTGTTTGGATCATAATGATCTGTTAAAGTACCATTTGTTTCTACTATTATTAAATCATTAAGTCCGTTTTCATCTAATATTTGTCTTGCTACATCATAGCCGGTTAAACCTTTGCTGTTTGAATGTCTCATAGTGCTTTTGTATGTACTCATTACATATATTTGAGCAAATAATGGTATTAAAACTATTAATGCTATTAAAATTAAATCCATTTTTCATCACCAATATAATTATATCATATTTTTGTTGAATATTCAACAAGTTGTAAGGGTATTATATAAATCTAGTGTATAGGTGTAGTCTGATTTTATTATTTTGTTATTGTTTATGAATCCTAATGAATTATTATTTTTTTGCTTACTTGTTATTATAAATATTGTATTAGAAAAGTTTATAGTATCATTATTAGATAAATTTAGTATACCTGTTTTAAGTATATTTTTTATTAGTGTTTTGATATTTAAACTACATGATTCATAGTTATCTAAATATATAATTGAAATTGGGTAAGTTTTAATAATTTCAAATGTAGTATTTTTATCTTCATAGCCTATATATCCTTGAGGACTACCTAATATTTTATTTATACTTGATGGTTCTTCATATTCATTTAAATTAATAGATAAAAAGTTAATTTTTAATATATTAGATATATCTTTTATTATGTTAATATCACAATTATATACTTCTATTGAAGTTGGAATTGTGGTAGTTTTATTTAAATGATTTTCTATATATGTTAATAAATCCTTTATATTTATATTATTATACTTATTAATTATTTTATTTTTTAGATTATCTAAGGTTTTAGTTTTTTCTAATTCATATATTATAGTGTTTGTTTTACTTTCAAGTACTTTTTTTAGAGTAGATGTTGTTACTTTGTTTTGAGTTATTTTATTATTGAATGTACTAAGTTCATTATTACATTCCTTAATTTTTTCGTTAATTATGCTTGCCATTTTAAGATTGTTTTTAGATAAATATTCTATTTTTTTTGATTTTAATGTGACTAATTGTTTATTTAATTTAGTTAGTTTTGAGTTATCATTTATTTTAGTACATGCACATATTTCATCTAGTATATCTATACTTTTATCTGGATTTTTTCTTTCAGTTATATATTTATTAGATAATTTAATTGTGAGATCTAGTATGTTTTCTGGTATTTTTACATTGTGATAGTTTTCATAATTCTTTTTTATTTTATGTAGTATTATTTTAGTTTCTTCATAGTTTGGCTCTTTTATTAATACTTTTTGAAATCTTCTTTCTAATGCTTTATCTTTTTCAATTGATGATTTGTATTCATTTAAGGTGGTGGCACCTATTACTTTAATTTTATTTCTTGCTAGGGCGGGTTTCATTATGTTAGAGGCATCTATTGCGCCTTCTGCTCCTCCAGCACCCATGATAGTGTGTATTTCATCTATAAATAGTATTATGTTAGGGTTTGATTCTAATTCATTTATTATTTTAGATAGTTTTTCTTCAAATTCTCCACGATATTTAGTGCCTGCGATTACATTAAATAGATTTAAGTTAATTATTACTTTATTTTTTAATGTATTTGGTACATCTCCTAAAGATATTCTTCTAGCAAGTTCTTCTACAATTGCTGTTTTACCAACTCCGGCTTCTCCAATTAATATAGGATTGTTTTTGTTTTTTCTTTCTAATATTTCTATTATTCTTTCTATTTCTAGATCTCTTCCAATAACTTTGTCTAATTCATTATTTTTAGCCTTATTGTTAAGATTTATACCTAGTTCATTAAGTATGAGTGGAGTAGTATATTTTTGTTCTTTATTGAGGCTATTAATTATGTTATCTATGTTTATATTTATTTTATATAGAATTTTGTATCCTTTAGATTTTTTATTTTTTAGTATACTTTTAAATAGTAGTGGTAAAGTTATTTCTTCTATTATAATGTCTTCATCAATTATTATGTTTTCTAATATATTTAGTATTTCTTTACTATATAGAATAGTTTCTTTATTTGATGTGCCTTCTTTTATTTCTTTTTTTATTGTTTCATATGTTATATTGTTATTTATTAGTAAGTCACTAAGTGTATTTTTAGTGCTAGTTAGACTTAGTAGTAAGTGTGAAGAGTCAACATATTCATCTTTGTTTTTAATTGCTTCTAGTTCACTTCTTTTTAGTATACTTTTTACTTCTTCATTGTATTTAATCATAAACACCTCCATATATTCTATGTTATATTGGTGTGTTTTATAAATTTTTATGCAAAAAAAATCACTCGGGTTAGGAGTGATTAATTATTTTTATATAAATACTACAACAGCAATTATTATTAGTATTACAGCTAATAGTTCTAATACTAATTTCCAGCTTGTTTTTAGCCATTCTTTATATGATATTCCTAAGTAACTTAATCCTAGTAACATCATTGTACTAGTAGGCGCTACGAAAGAAGTTAATCCATATATTGATTGTGTAATTATTGCTAGGCTGTTTGTAGTGTCTGCATATACACTACTTAATAGTGGTAATGTAGATTGTACTACATAAAGCATTTCTACATTGAATACAGTACTTAGAATAGTATCTATAGATATCATAAAGATATAAACTATTTGTCCAAATACACCACTTGTTTTAGATACAAGTGTTACTATCCAATCAGTAACTGTTACTATATAAGGATGGTAAGCTGATACTAATACCATTACATAAGCAAATATTACTAATGCTGCTGGTTTTAACATACTTACAACACCTTTACCAAATGCTTTTAATCCACCATCTACTTTTAAATCATATACAAATGTTAATATGATTGATGTAATAAGTATCATAGCAGTGAATTCTGCATAATACCATTTACCTAAGTTAGTTAAACCATTAAATAGGTAACCTAATATTGCATGATCTCCAATAGTGAATTCTACAGTTAATTTAGTATGTAAATCAACAAAGAATGAAGAGTCAAATACTGATTTCCAATCTGTGTAACCAAGAATTACTAATACTAGTAATAATCCCATTACTAAGAACATTGGCCAGCTTGCTTTTTTACTTTGTTTCTTTTCGCCCATTAATGCTGTTAATTCTTCTTCACTAATTTCAGATTTATTTTTATTTTTAGTTGCATATTTTACTAGGAATGCTGCATAAATTACAAATGATAATACAAATAATGCAATTTTAGAAACTATTTCAGTTTGGAAAGTTGTTCCTGCGATTTGATTAATGTATCCAGTAATGTATACTCCATAAGTACTTCCTATTACACCAATTAAAGGTGAAATGAAAGTAGTTAGGAATGCAGTCATTTTGTTATATCCCATTAGTAAAATTATTCCTACTAATGCTGGTATAAATATGAATAACATTAAGTTTAGACCAAATACACTACTTAATGCAGCTAGTATAAATGATGTTAAAACTAAAAATACTATTTCTTTACCTTTCATAGATTTTGCAATTTTTTCTAATTTGTTTCTATATTTACCAGTTTCTGATAATACACCATATAAGCCACCAACTGCTAACATGAATAGAAGTGGTTGTAAGAAGAATTGTATTGCTAGGTAAGGGTATTCAACAATGTTGTAAAGTGAAACTCTTTTTAGTCCTAAACTTGTTACAGTTCCGCCACTTATGCTTGATGCTGGGATTATCCAACTTAGAACATAGAACACTAAAGCCATTATTGCAATAATTTTGAACATTGTGTTCTTCTTTTTCATTTTTCTACCTCCTAGACTAATTATACAATATTTATGTAAAGTTTTACAAGAATTTATGCAATTTTCACAAAAATACCATATAGAATGGTATAATGTTTGGAACAATTTAAAAAAATTAGAGGAAAAACTCTAATTTTCTGGTTTCATCATTGGAAATAATACTACATCTCTTACAGATTCTTGGTTATAGATAAGCATCATTAGTCTGTCTATTCCAAATCCTAGTCCTGAGATAGGTGGCATTCCTTGTTCCATAGAACCTAAGAATCCTTCATCTAATTCCATAGTTTCGTCGTCACCTTGTTGTTTAGCTTTCATTTGACTTTCAAATGCTTCTCTTTGATCAAATGGATTAACTAATTCTGAATATGCTTTACAAAGTTCAGTACCTGCGGCAACTACTTGGAACATATCTGATGCTTTTGGATTAATGTCGTTTCTTCTTGTAAGTGGCATCATGATAGAAGGGTAGTTATATATAATAGTAGGTTCCATTATATTTTCTCTAATTTTTCTTTTGTATACATAGTCTATTATTTGACTTACTGATTTGTAATCATTTAAATCTTGTAAAGTAAATAAACCTTTTTCATTTATTTTTTCTTTTAATACCAATGGATCTTCTATGTCTAAAAATTCAAATCCTAGTATTTTATTCATTTCTTCAATGTAATTAATTCTTGGCCATTTATCTTTTCCAAAATCTAATGTATTTCCTTGATATTCAATTGTTGTTGTACCAACTAATTCTAGTAACATATTCTTTATAAAGTTTTTGTAGAATACAATTGTATCTTCAAAATTCCAATATGCAACATACCATTCAACTTGTGTGAATTCTTGTAAGTGTTGTGGATCCATACCTTCGTTTCTAAAGCATTTAGCTACTTCATACACACGATCAAATCCACCTGATATGCATTGTTTTAAATAAGTTTCTGGAGCGATTCTTAAATTACAATCTATATCTAATGCATTGTGATGAGTATAGAAAGGTTTTGCACTAGCGCCACATACTGCGGTTTGAATTATAGGTGTTTCAACTTCTAGGAATCCATTTTCATTTAGGTATTTATGTATGAATGCATACATTTTACTTCTACCTAGAAATACTTTTCTACTTTCTTCATTTGTTATTAAGTCAACATATCTTTGTCTATATTTTAATTCTGTGTCTTGTAATCCATGGAATTTTTCTGGTAATGGTTTAAGCGCTTTACCTAAGAAAGTAAAGTTATGAACTCTTAGGGTTTTTTCTCCAGTTTGAGTTGTGAATATTTCTCCTTCAGCACCAATAAAGTCTCCTGTATCAATTAATTTTTTCATGAAGTCATATTTTTCTTCACCTAAAGTGTCTACTTTGAATTCAAGTTGCATGCTTTCTTCAATATCTCTTATTTTAATGAAACTTAGTTTACCCATTTTTCTCATGAATACTATTCTTCCTGCGATTTTAATGTCTTGTGTTCCATCATTTAAAGTTTTAGCTTCTTTTAATGTGTGTGTTCTTTCATATTTTTCTGGATACGGATTACAATATTCTTTAATATTATCTAGTTTTCCTCTCCTTACAATTTCTTGTTCTGTTAAATTTTCCATTATTTTATTCCTCCTTCTTAATAAAAAAAGTTAATGACAAAAGGGCAAACTTTGCGTTCACTGTACCACCTTTCTTATCATTAACTGACTCTTTCATTATAACGGTATTTAACCGGGCTTAAGCCTCTCAAAGGTTTTATTCATATTATTCTTATATTAGTTTACACCAACCACTAATTCTCTATGATAAGAATTGATATTACTCGTCCTTCTCTTTGATTTCTATGGGTATTTTACTATATTAATGTTGTTTTGTCAATTGGGTGTGTGTTATAAAACTAAATAGTTAAATGTATTATTGATATTCAAGTTTTCCTAAATTAAGTATTACTTTTTTTGGAGAAAATGTGCCTGGTAATAGTATAATTGTTAAGATTATTACGTAAAAAGGACAAAAACGTCAAAAATCCGCAATGATAATTTTAGTGTTTTTGAATTTGAGTTTTTTTATCATTTTTAAAATTATTTTACTAATTCATTTAATTCTTTTATGATATTCATAAATTCTTCTTCAGTTTTAGCTTGACATATTTTAGTTTTTATCTCTTTTGTACTTGGTATACCTTTTAAATACCATAGTGCGTGAGTTCTTATTTCTAATAATGCATGTGTAGTGTTTGAATATTTTTTTAATAAATTGTAGTGTGTTTTTATCATTTCTATTTTTTCTGCGTTTGTTGGTTTTGGAAGTAGTTCATTGGTATCTAGATAGTGAACTATTTCTTTTATTATCCAAGGGTTACCTAAAGTAGCACGACCTATCATAATTGCATCACATCCAGTTTCCTCTAGCATTTGTTTTGCAAGTTCTGGGCTTGTTATATCCCCATTACCTATTATTGGTATTTTAACAGATTGTTTAACCTCTTTAATTATGTTCCAATTAGCACTACCTGAATATCCTTGGCTTCTAGTTCTTGCATGAATTGCGATGGCTGATGCACCAGCACTTTCTATTTTTTTTGCAACTTCTACAGCATTTATATGTTTATCATCCCATCCACTTCTGATTTTTACTGTTATTGGTGTGTTTGTATTATCAACAACAGCCTTTACTATTTCATATATTTTGTCAGGATCTTTTAGTAATGCGCTTCCTGCTTGACTTTTAATAGCAACTTTAGGTACAGGACATCCCATATTGATATCTATTATATCTGGATGAAAGTTTTCTTCTATGTATTTTGCAGCTTCTACAAATGATTTTAAGTCGCTTCCAAATATTTGAATACTTATTGGTCTTTCATTTTCGTTAAAGTTAATTAAATCTATTGTTTTTTTTCCATTATAAACTATACCCATTGTAGAAATCATTTCTGAATATATAAGACCAGCTCCCATTTCTTTTATTATTTGTCTATAACTTATATTGGATACACTAGCCATAGGTGCAAATACTACTTGATTTTTAATTTCTACATTACCAATTTTCCATTTCATTTTAAATCACCGTGTGTTAATTATATAATAAAGTTCTATTTTAAACAAGAAAAAACGAACTTAGTTGTTCGTTTCAGTTTCTATTTTCTTTAATACTAATTTACAATTCAAATTAGCATTTACACCTGTTATTCTTACAACATTACTTGTTGCGAATATTGTTGGTATATAATTTTCATTATCACATGTTGCTTCAGCACCTGTATACCCAAAACCTTCATTAGGACTTATTGCAAATGTTACTAATCCATTAGCATCGGGATGTTGTGGATTTACTGATTGACTTAATAAACTTCCATTTACTACTGTAAGGTTAACACTATATTGTATTTTTTTGAATTGAACAGTACATACTGTATTATTTGTTATGCCAGATACTGTTAATATATTATTTGCAAAAGTTCCTTTTTGCTCATTAGTGCATGTTACTGTTGCTTCACCATAATTTTCAGCGGGTGTTACATCGAAAGTAACTGTTCCACCATAGTTGGCACTTTTAGGTTCACTTGACGATGTGCCATTTGATGTTTTAATTTCAACTGTGTAGTCACTAATTTTAAATGAAATTGTACAAGATGTATTTTTTGTTACATTTTTAATTGTCAATAAATTAGTTTCTTGATTGAATTCAGCAGTAGCATTATTATCACAATCTGCTTTATCAAATTTATAACCTGTAGTTGGAGTTATTACAATTGTACTATCTTGGCCTAATTTATTTTTTATTATGCCTTCTGGATTATCCACTGGTAAAGTTGCATTTGTAACAGCAATTTTGATATCATGAATTAAATTTGTGAAATATATTCTACATGTAGTGTTAGCAGTTAAATCTGGAGTAAATTCCCAATTTGTTTCGTTCCATTCACCTTTAACATTGTTAGTACATGTATATTTTTCAAACTTAATAGTTGCTTCTTGTTTTGTAGAAGTACATGTTGGATTTGTTACTAAATCGCATTCAACTGTTTTTTCTTTACTATCATCTATTTTACTTTTAGAAACTTCTTCACTATCTATATAATATCTGTAAGTAATCTCATAATCTTTGTTTTCATTATTTTTATCACTAGGTGTTATGGTATCTTCCCTTATACTAGCTAATAAGCCAATTATACCACCTGATAATGATAATATGATCATAACAATGATAACTATTAATACTCCATTTGATTTTTTTTTCATTTATTATTCCTCCAATTTTTTATTCTTTTATCTAGTTTTAATTTTATAATGATACTTTTAGTTTGTCAATATTAAAATTTTACACATTTATTAGTAAATTATGATTTTTTTGTACTATTTTATTTGACTTTTTGCATTAGTTTATGTATAATGATACTCGGTACATTTTTTAAGTTCTTGTGTTATTGATGTGGGAAGTCATATAATATAAGGATAAAGAAGGAGATATTATGAAGACATTTATGTTAAGAAAAGAAGATGTTTCTACTAAATGGTATCTTATAGATGCTGAAGGAGAAAATCTTGGTAGAGTTGCTACTAAAGCAGCACATATTTTAAGAGGTAAACATAAGGTTACTTATACACCTCATATTAACTGTGGAGATGCAGTTGTTATTATTAATGCTGGTAAAGTTAATCTTACTGGTGATAAACTTGATAAAAAAGTTTATTACAACCATAGTGGTTTTCCAGGTGGTTTAAGAGAAAGAACTGCTAGAACAATGAAGAAAGATTATCCAGTAGAAATGGTTGAAAGAGCTGTTAAGGGAATGCTTCCTAAGAATACTTTAGGTAGAGATATGTTTAGAAATTTATATGTTTATGAAGGTTCTGAATATAAACAAGTTGCTCAAAAACCAGAAAAGATAGAATTATAGGAGGAAGACTATGGCAAAGAAAGAAACAGTTTATACAGCTACTGGTAGAAGAAAAAGAGCAGTAGCACAGGTTACATTAAAAGCTGGTAATGGTAAGATTACTGTTAATGGTGTTGATGTTAATGATTATTTACCTAATAAAATGTTAGTTATGGATTTAAAACAACCTTTAGAATTAACTGGTACAGCTGATTCATATGATGTTGATGTAGTAGTTAGAGGTGGAGGTTTTACTGGTCAAACTGGCGCTATTAGATTAGGTATTGCTAGAGCTTTAATGGAAGCAGATAGAGAAGGTTATAGACCAACATTAAAAGGTGCTGGTATGGTAACTAGAGATGCTAGAATTAAAGAACGTAAGAAATATGGTCTTAAGAAAGCAAGACGTGCACCACAATTTAGTAAGAGATAGTATTTTAAAACTTCAAGAAATTTCTTGGAGTTTTTTTTATATTAAAGTTAAAATATATGTGAAAATTGTAGTTAATATTAATAGATTGTGGTAAAATTTAATGTAGGTGACGAGGATTAATGAATAATAAGGTGTTTAAAAATTTAGATGAACAAATTGAAATATTAAAAGATAAAGGTTTAATAATAAATGATATTGAGTATACTAAAGAAGTATTGCTGAGAGAAAATTATTTCTTTATTATGGGGTATAGACATTTATTTTTAAAGCACGATAGTTCTAGAAAGTTTATAGATGGTACTACTTTTGATGAATTATATAGTTTATTTGTGTTTGATAGAATGTTTAGAAATATTATATTTAAAAATATTCTTATAGTAGAAAATAACTATAAATCAATATTTAGTTATACACTAAGTAAAAATTATGGTTATAAAGAAAGAGATTATTTAAATGCTAAAAACTTTGATAATGATAAAAGTAGAAGTAGGCAGATAAATGATCTTATTAGAAAAGTTAAGAGACAATTTAATGTCAATGGAAGGCAGCATGGTGCGACTAGTCACTATATAGATAATTATGGATATATACCTCTTTGGATAGGTGTTAAAGTAATAAGTTTTGGTTTGATGAGTGAAATGTTTAGTATTTTAAAGCCAAGTGATAAAGTTTCTATTGCGAGTGTTTATAAAATTGAGCCTGATGAAATGGAAATGTATTTACCAATACTTGCTAATTATAGAAATTTATGCGCACATGAAGATATTGTTTTTAATCATTTTACACAAAGAATTATTCCTGATACGAAGTATCATAGTATGTTACAGATTGATAAGTCTAATAACGAGTATATTTATGGAAAGAATGATATATTTGCTTTGATTATTATATTAAAAAGATTATTAACTAAAGTTGATTTTAAAATGATGATGAATGAAATTAATTATGAATTTGATAGATTATGTGGAAAGTTGCAAGTTATTAAGATAGATGATGTTATTAATTCTATGGGTTTTCCACCAAACTATAAAGACATAATGTATATGGAATAGGAGTGATGTTTATGAAGAAAAAAATAGGTTATATTTTAACAGGAGTTTTGTGTTTTATAGTGGGCGCTGGTTTAGTAGTTGGTGCTGTATATTATTTTCCTAAGGAAGTAGTTAAGACTATTACTGAAAAAAATGTTAATATTACTGATACTGGCATCAGTGAAAGTGTAGAAAAAGTAAACGACTCAGTTGTTGTTATTGAAACTTATGAAAATAATGAATTAACAGGAACTGGTTCAGGATTTGTTTATGATACTGATGATGATTATGGTTATATTATGACTAATCATCATGTCATAGAGAGTGGTGGAGATATTTTAATTACTTATAGTGATGATACAACAAGTGAAGCTACTATAGTTGGTAGTGATAGTTATGCAGATATTGCTGTTTTAAAGGTTCCTAAAAAGAGTATTTTAAAAGTGGCTAGTTTGGGTAAAAGTACTGATTTAAAGGTTGGAGATACAGTTTTTGCAGTAGGAAGTCCAATGGGGAAAGAGTTTAAAAATACGGCTACTAAGGGTATTTTAAGTGGTAAAGATAGGTTAATTAGTGTAAATGTTAGTAATAATGATGCGGATTATATTTTAAATGTTATGCAAACTGATGCGGCAATTAATCCTGGTAATAGTGGAGGTCCTTTATGTAATATTAATGGAGAAGTTATTGGAATTAATAATTTAAAAATAGTTAAAGATACAGTAGAGGGTTTAGGATTTTCTATTCCAATTGAAGATGCTTTAAAGTATGCTGAAAGTATTCGTAGTACTGGTAGTGTTAAGAGGCCTTATGTTGGAGTTAGTATGATTAATGTAAGTAATATTTATCAACTTAGATATACTGGTATAAATATTGATAGAAATATTACTAAAGGTGTGGTTGTTGTTGAAGTTGAAAAAGATAGTCCAGCTGATAAAGCCGGTTTTGAAAAGGGCGATGTTATAACTAAAATTGGTGACTATGAAGTAAGTAATATTGCTGAATTTAGATACAGATTATATAATTATGATATTGATTCTAAAGTTGATGTAATTGTAAACAGAAATGGAAAAGATAAAACTATAAGTGTAACATTAGGTAGTAATTAATTACCTAATGTTTTATTTGACTTTTTGTACTTAATATGGTATTATAATGCGTATTTAAGGGGGATTTATGAAAACTAAAGATTACGAAGATGAAAAATTATTTAAAGAATATGTTAATGTGGTAGAGTGTAAACTAGTTTCTAGAAGTATTAATTTTGCTACTTGGAAAGGGTATTATGATACTTATCAAAAATTTAATAAAGAAAAAAATCTAAATAGAGAAATTTTATCTAGATTTGGATTATGTTTATATAATGCTTTTGTTTTAACTACTAATAGGGATGAAAAATTAATATTAAATAATTTTCAAAATGAGTTATTTAAGTCCTTTTATAAAAATGGTAATAAAGAAGATTTATATATTTATATGATTGTGTCAAGAATAAGAGTATTAAGAAAGTTTTTTGATAGTTGTAGAAGTATAAATTATTTTGAATGGTTGGGGTTATATGAGGATTTTAGAACAACATATTTTAAATTAGTAGAATTAGATTCGGATATGGCTAAGTTAGTAATTAAAGAATATGCTGATGTTTTATTAAAAGCTAGACTTGTAGAAGAAAATTATGATTTTATTACTAGTTTTAATAATAAATTAGATACATTAAAACTTACTTATTCAAATATTAAATAGGATATTATTATATAGTATCTTTTTTTAATTATTGTATGGTATTTCTTTATTATATTTGGTAAAATTTATTTGGAGAGTGTATAATGATAATAAATGTAGTGGCAGCATTAATAAAAAAAGATAATAAAGTTTTAATTGCAAAAAGATCTACTGGGGATCCCTGTAATATTGGAAAGTGGGAATTTCCTGGGGGTAAAGTAAAAGAAAATGAAACGGAAGAACATGCAATTGAAAGAGAAATTAAGGAAGAATTCGATGTTATTATAAAAGCTAAGAAATATGTAACGACTGCAATTTACACATATCCTAATAAAAAAATTATTCTTAAATTATATGAAACTGAATATGTTAGTGGAAAATTTAAATTAAATGATCATTCCGGATATAAATGGGTTATTGTTGATAATTTATTAAATTATGACCTAACAGAAGCTGATGTAGAATTATCAAAATATTTAAAAAAATGTAATTATAATAGATAATGATAAGATGAAATATGTTTGATAATTTATATATAAAATAGTATAATATTAGTACTAAGGGAGATTGTTATGAGAAAATGTGCAATTGTTTTTAATCCAGAAAGCGGAAGACCTAAAGATAAGAAAGATATTATTAGTTTACCATCTATTTTAACGGCTAATGATTTTGAAACTATTATGTGTCCTACTAACGGACCAAAAGATGCGATAAAAATAGTTAAAAACTTAAGTGATGATATTGATTTAGTTATTTGTTGTGGTGGAGATGGGACTTTAAATGAAGGTGTTACTGGTAATTTGATGAGAGATAACAAAATATTAATGGCTCATTTACCTGTAGGAACTGTTAATGATGTAGGAACTATGTATGGATTTACTAAAAACATGATGGTTAATGCTCAGATGTTAGTTAATGGTACTATAAAGAATATAGATGTATGTTTAATTAATGATAAGCCTTTTGTTTATGTAGCTTGTATAGGCAGTTATGTAGATGTTTCTTATAACACACCTAGAGAATTAAAGAAAAAATATGGAAGACTTGGTTATTTCTTTAATGCAATTAATGAACTTAAAGGAGAAGTTAAACTATTTGATTTAGAATATGAAATAGATGGGATTAAAAAGAGTGGTACTTATTCATTTGTATTTGTGACAAACACATGTCGTATGGGTGGTTTTGATAATATATATTCTGATATAAAATTAGATGATGATATGTTTGAAATTATTTTAATATCAGCTAAGACCAAGGCAGAATTAATTAAAATAGTAAGTACTATATTTACTAGTAAAGTTAAAAATATGACAGGAGTAGAATATTACAAAACTAATAACTTTAAAGTTAAATTTGATAAAATACCACCAAGTTGGGTAATTGATGGAGAAGAATATACACATCATACAAAAGAATTTAAGTTTAAAATAAATAAAGAAATTAGGATGTTACTTCCTAAAAAGAATATAGTTAAATTGTTTAATGAAATGGAATAGGTATTTATGAGGTATGGAGTAAAAGATAGATTAGGTAATGAGTGGGATATTAAAGAATCTAATGTCGTTAGGTTCTTTTATGGTACTATAATTGGTAGATTAATTGTTAGGATATTTAGTATACCTTTATTTTCTAAGTTAATGGGATTATTTTTAGATAGTAAGTTATCTAAGTTTAAGATTAAATCTTTTATTAAAAAGAATAATATAGATATGAGTTTGTATAAAGAAAAAGATTATAAATCATTTAATGATTTCTTTACTAGAGAAATTAAAAATATAGATTATTCTAAAAATAAAGATGATTTTATTAGTCCATGTAGTTCTAAATTAAGTGTATATGATATTAATGAAGAGGGACTATATAGAATAAAAAATAGTTATTACAGAATAAAAGATTTAGTTAATAATGACCTTATTTATAAAGAATTTATTGGTGGTAAGTTGTTAATATTTAGATTAGAAGCAACTGACTATCATAGATATATTTATATAGATAATGGTAGTAAAGAAAAAAATGTGTTTGTACCTGGCATACTAAATACAGTTAGGCCTATTGTTTTAAAACATTTTAATATTTATAAGCAAAATTCTAGAGAGTATACTATTATGCATACTGATAATTTTGATGATGTTATACAAATTGAAGTCGGAGCTATAATGGTTGGTAAAATAAATAATAAACATGAAGAATATACATTTAAAAAGGGTGAAGAAAAGGGTATGTTTGAATTTGGTGGATCTACTATTGTTCTTATGATTAAAAAAGATATTGTTGATTTAGATAGTGATATAATTAAAAATAGTAGTGATGGCTTTGAAACTAAAGTAAGTGTTGGAGAAAGTATTGGTAAAAGAAAGAAACATTAGAATAAAAATTTTAATGCTTCTTTTAATTTAGGATAGAATTGTTTAACTAATAAAATTATTAAAGTTGAGTAAATAAATGCAAATATTACATCTATTGGTAAATGTTGTTTAGTGAATAAAGTAGATAATATAATTAATATTAAATATGAAGTAGATAATATTTTAGTTAATGGTTTAATATTAGTTTTATTTAAATAATATATTAATATAAAACATACTAAACAGTGTTCTGATGGTAAACAATTAGTAGGATTATCTAACTTGTAAGTTAGGTTTACTACCCAGTCGGTTATAGATTTTACTTCAAATGTTGGTCTTACAATAGTGCTTGGATAAATAATAAAAGTTAAGTTAGATAATATAAATCCAAATGCTAAAGTATATATTAATTTTTTATATACATCTTTATTATCTTTAAATATCAAATATGATAAAAAGAATACAAAAGGGTACCAACTATGATAAATATAAATAAAATATTTAATAAATGGTACATTTAAATTAGTATCTAAAAAATGATATTTAGTTAAAGATAAATTAATAATAAAATATACTATTGCTTGAATAATTAAAACTAAACTAATAGATTTAACATATTCTTTATTGTCTTTTATAAAGTTTTTCATATTTTCACCTATTTAATTATACTATAAATATATAAGATATTGTTAGACATTTTTAATAATTATGTTGTTTTTAGTAATAAATTACTTATATTTTAAATATTATTTCTTAAGGAGGAATATGAAAAAGATATTTAAAAATTATAAGAATTCATTTATTTTATTATTATTTATTTTAATTGGTACTATTTTAGGGTTAGTTTTTAAAGAAAATATTTGTTTTTTAAAACCACTTGGTGATTTATTTATAAATATGCTTATGGTTATTATAGTACCACTTATATTTTTGACTATTTCAACTAGTATTGGTAAATTAAAGTCACCTAAAAGAGTGGGAAAAGTTATAAGTAGTATTATATTAGTATTTATTTTTACTTCATTAATTAGTGTGGTTGTAGGAATTATATTTAGTAGAATACAACTTGTTAACTTGAATGATACTGATAGTATATTAAATAATATTAGTGGTGAATTTGTTAAAAAAGATGAAGTTAATTTAATAGAAAGAACAGTTAATACTTTAACAACAGATGATTTTATTAATTTATTAAGTAAAGATAATATTATTGCATTAATAGTAGTTTCTGTTATTACTGGTGTAGGAATTATTTTATCTAAAGAAAAAGGGATTAAGGCATTAGAAGTATTAGATAGTTTTAATGAAATATTAAAAAGCATATTAAATATTATTATGTACTATGCTCCGATAGGGTTAGGTTGTTATTTTGCTAATTTTGTTGGAACATTTGGTTCTAGTATAGCAGTGGGGTATTTAAAAACATTCATCATTTATTTAATCGTTTCATTATTTATATATTTTATTGTTTATTCAATTTATGTTTATATTGCTGGTGGTAAAAAGTGTTTAAAATTGTATTGGAAAAATATTATACCTGTAACAATAACTGCTTTAAGTACATGTAGTTCTGCGGCTTCTATACCTACTAATATAAAAACTAGTGAAAGTCTGGGTGTAAGTGAAGATATTGCTAATACTACTATACCTTTGGGAAGTTCTTTTCATAAAGATGGATCTATAGTGGGTAGTGTATTTAAGATAATGTTTTTAGCTTATTTATTTAATATAGATGTTGGTGTTGGTAAACTTTTAATAGTTAGTTTAATAGTTTCACTTTTGGTAACTGGTATACCTATTGGTGGTGGTACAATATCTGAAATGCTTATTTTAACTTTAATGGGTTATCCTTTATATGCACTTCCTATATTAACTTTAATTGCAACTATTATAGATGCACCAGCAACTGTTTTAAATGTAGTGGGTGATACTGCTAGTAGTGTAATGGTATCTAGAATAGTAGATGGTAAAAATCACTTAAACAAAAAAGACCTTTAATTGGTCTTTTCTTCTTTATCTTTATTAACTATTTTGTTTAAATCACTACTTACTTCAGATGTATTTTTCCATATCATAATCATCATTAAACTAAATTCAAATATAAGTCTTGCAATAATATTACCTACAATTAGTATTAATAAGAATGCCCAGAAACTTAATTTAATTAATCCAAATGAATAGATAGTAATGTAAACTGCTACAAATAAATATCCAAATTTAAGTAAATTTTCAATAAAAATTCTTTTGAAGTTTAAGAATTCTTTTAACCAATTTACAAATTTTTGTGCATAAGTTTTACCTGATTTAACAAATTCAAAATAAGCTACTAATGAAATGATTATTGCTAAAATAAGTGCCACTGTTCCAAATGTTTGACTTGGACCAGCACTCATAGATTCAAATGGATTACTACTAATTAAATTTGATCCATAATCATCATAATAGTCATCATAACCAGTTATTCTCATAATTATCCTCCCTTCAATCACATATTCTAATTAAATTTTATATGTTAGAAGGGTATTATGTCAATACTTATTAATTAAAACACATTCTCTATTGTAAACTGAACCTAATGAAAAATCCTTTTTTGTTTCACTAAATACTCTTTCTATGGTTACTCTTCTATTGTAATCAAATGGTTTATTAAGTATCATTTTAACAGAATTATCATTATCATACTCATTTCTATCTAAATAGTATGGGTCAAATATATAAACATAATTTTTAGTTATTTTAGTTATAATTACATAATGTTCACATTCTTGATAACATCTTATAAAAACTACACCATTATTATTTATACATTCTTTCATTTTTTCTAAAGTGACTTGTTCCTTTTCTAGTCTTATACACTTAACATTAAAATTGTTTTCATTAGTATAATTTGTTATCCACTTTGTTAATTTTTTTATTGCTTCTCTACTAGTTCCGCCTTGTCCAAGATTGCCTTTATCATCATAGCAGTCCAATGTGTATTTAAATATCGATTTAACTAATAAAGCTGGTATTTCTTCTCTTTCAAATAAGTAACTAAATGCATTTAAAAGCGATACTGTTCCACAATCAAATTCTGTAACTTGAAATCTTAATGGTATTTTCATAAATTCTCCTTATAAACTTTTACTTTTCAATATTTCACTGGTAAAATCATATGTTTCTTCACATAATTTATTAAGTCTTTCATTATGTGCTTTTCTTTTTTCGGGTGTATTAACTTCACTCCAAGGTGCGTACATTGCATTGACTAATGTATCTAAATTTTTACATATTATTTTTGCATTTTCCTCTCCTAAGTATTCAATCCACTCATTATCTTCTTTAAATTGTGCTCTAAATAATAGTTTTTTTAGTTCATCATTTTGTAATAACAATTCAGCAATACTACTGGCTCTGCCATAACTCTTTATTTGATACTCTCCAGTTATCAACTTGCATATTTTTGCAGTAGTTACTGTATTTAATGCTTCTTCAATACCTAACATACTTGTTTCTTTTACTTCTATTTTACCATTTTCTATATCACATATATCTTTATTTAGACCAGTTGAATCATATACTTTACCATTAATTAATTTTTCTTTTTTGTAGCCTTTAATAGCGTGACATAGTTCATGTACAATTGTATCTAGTTTGTTATTGTCTAAGATAAATTCTTTTTTATATGGAGTTCTTATATATACAATTGATTTTGACTCTAATCCTGTTTCTGTAACCTTTATATTTTTATGATAGAAAGCACCACCTGTTGTTGGTATTTGCCATTTTTCTTGAGTATTAAAATAAGTATTTAAATAATCTTGAGTATTCTCAGTGGGCCCTTGTATATGTATTTCACATTCATTAATAGCACGCAAAATCGTTTCAGTATGTTCTTCTCCAAATACTCTAATAATCGCTGGTATGACAGAATTTAATAGTCTTATCATATCATCAGAATAATTAAATTTTATTTTTAAGTTTTCTAAATAGTTTTCCATGGTATTCTCCTAAATTATATTATTTTTTCCTATTAATTTTTCAAGAAGTATCAGTGCATAATTATGATAATCTATTCCTGAGTGACTCATACATAAATCTTTTAATATTTTAACATCTAAATTATAATCAAAAAGGTCTAATGCTGTTTTTAAAACACAAGCATCTGTATCAATCCCACATAAATAGATTGTATTTATATTATTAAGTTTTATATATTCTTTTAATTCTTCATTTAATGCAGTATATGTTTTCTTAGTAAATATTTTATAATTATCAGTGTTTAGAACAATTTCTCTATCTTCATCTTCTACACATCCTATATAATTTAATTTATTATAAAAATTATTATCAAGTTCATTTATAAATTTAGTAAAACATACATAATCTAAAGTATTTGTTTCAATATAATCTTTTATTTTATCAGGTATATCTTTTGTATTTTCATTTATAAAATTATTTTGTAAATCTATAATTAATAACATATTTTTCATATCATTCTCCTAACTTATTTATATCATCAGTTATTAGATTAGTCAAATTATATTGGTATTATTGTGTAAAGTAAATTGTTCTTTTATTTAATCTTTAATATTGATATAATTATAATGGATGTGGTAAAAATGGCTTCAGCAGTTATTCATTTAGTAGTTGCTAATGAGTTAAATAAAAAATTAAATAGAGATAGTAATAAATTATTAATAGGTAGTATTTCGCCTGATATATCTAAGCTAATTGGTGAGAATAAAATAAAGAGTCATTTTATTAGTGAAGCTGGTTCTGATATTCCTGATATTGGTAAATTTTTAAATAAATATAAATCTAATTTAACAGATGATTTTGTATTGGGCTATTTTATACATTTGTATACTGATTATTTATGGTTTAAGTATTTTATGAGTGAATTATATAATGATACAATGATTAAAAGATTAGATGGTTCAGTTGTGAAATATGATGAAGATACACTTATAAATTATATATATAATGATTATACTGATTTAAATATTAAATTAATTGATAAATATAATTTAGATTTAAAAATATTTTATAATGAATTACCTAAATTTAATTATATTATTGAAGAAATACCAATGAATAATATTAAATTAGTTGTTGATAAAATTGGTATAATAATTGAAAATAGTAAAGAAAGTAAAAATTATATGTTTGATTTAAAAAATATTGAAAAATTTATTGATATTAGTGTAGATTTAATTTTATCAATAATAGATGAATGTAGGTGATAAAGTGAAAAGTTATGTTAAAAAACAATTTATTAGATTTAGAGTTTTTCTAATATTTGATGCTTATAAAAGGAGTAAGTATATAGTTAAAAAGAATATTTTTTATAGTGTGGGCGATAATTTCTTTTTTCAACCAAGAAAGTTACCAAGTGATGCTAAAATGATTAGTTTTGGTAATAATGTTACAGTTGCTAGTGATGTTACTTTTATAAATCATGATATTATACATAATGTTTTAAATAATATGGAATATAATAAATATTATCCTTATTATTTAAGACCTATTAAAGTTGGAGATAATGTATTTATAGGTTCCAATAGTGTGATTCTACCAAATATTAAAATAGGAAATAATGTTATTATTGGTTCTGGAAGTGTGGTTACGAAAGATATTCCTGATAATACTGTCGTGGGTGGAAATCCAGCTAAGAAGATATGTACCTTTGATGAGTATGTTTCTAAAAGAGAGAAAACTTATACTAATGATATTATAGAAATAGATAATTTATGGAGAATGTTTAATGATGAAAAAGATAATAAATAATAATAAGTTCTTAAAAATATTCTTGTTTATACAACCATTTTTAGATGTTTTGGCTGCGGTGTTAATTTATAATAATGTTGATAACTTTGTTACATCTTTGATTAGATTAGTATTTATGGGTTTAATGGTTTTATATTTATATTTTGGGGAGTATGAAAATAAAAAGAAAACTTTAATATATGTATCGACTTTAATTATTACAATTATTATTCATACATTAATTATGGTATTTGATAAAGATATGAGTGTGTTTATGTATGAGTTTAAGAACACAATATCAACTTATTATTTTGTATTTTTGTTGATAAGTTTAGGAGTTATTTACAAAGATAATAAAATTAGTAAGAAAGAGCTTATGTATTTGTGGATAATTTATGTTTTATTAACATTTATACCTAATGTTCTTGGTATTGGATTCAAAAGTTATTCACATAGTAAAACTGGTATGACTGGATGGTTTTATTCAGCAAATGTAGTAGGTTCTATATTAGTTATTTTATTACCTATAATATTAAGTGAAATAAAAAAATTACCTAAGTTTTTAATAGTTATTTTGGGTGCAATTGCACTTTATAGCGTATTTAGTTTAGGAACTAAGACACCTGTTTTAGGATTGGGTATAATACTATTTTTTAATCTTTTATATTATGTTTATAAATTATTTAAATCTAAGAAAAAGAAAAGTATTGTTATAATATTTAGTAGTTTAATATTACTTTGTGGAGTTAGTGCTTATGTGATACCTAAAACAAGCTTTTATGAAAATTTAAAAATACATTATAACTTTTTGAAAAAGAATGATGTTAAAGTATTTAGTAAAGAATTTTTAGATCATTT
Organism: uncultured Bacilli bacterium; assembly: GCA_934096405.1. Lineage (GTDB taxonomy): Bacteria > Bacillota_I > Bacilli_A > RF39 > UBA660 > CAKOLN01. The sequence continues at coordinate 54,159 of CAKOLW010000001.1, read as the reverse complement.
TGTATTTAGTCAAAGGCTATCTATGGAAGAAAGAACTAGACATAATTATAATAAAAGTCCTATTCTAGAAAAGATATTTGGTATAGGTTATATAGAAAATTATAGTACAGATTCAGTTAATCTTAAAATAGTTGAAATGGATTATTTTGATATATTTTATAGAGAAGGTATTATAGGATTTGTTTTATTCTTTATACCAGTTATATATATGATAGTAATGTTTTTTAAAAATAATTCTATTAATTTTGTGAGTGTTAATACATTTATATCTATATTGTTAATAATGTTACTTGCTTTATTTCAAGGACATATATTTATTACACCTGCGATTAGTATATTTGTAGCATTAATATTAAATATGGGAAGGGGTAAATTAAGTGAATAGGTTTAAAGATATTATTATAATTGTTTTAATTAGTTGTATACTTGTATTAGCATATTTCTTGTTTAAAAATAATTCTAAAAATTGTGGAGAAATTAGTGATGAAGAAAAATACAAATTATATGTTAATAATTATAAAAAAAGTATGAATAATTTAAATAGTAATAATGAACAATATAGAAATATTAAAATGATTAATAGTGAAGTAGTAGGTAGTTATACATTAATGGTTAATACTAACAATGAGTTAATTTTAAATCAAGGTGGTAAGTATGAAGATTATGTGATGGCTAAAGATGTAATTAATTTCTTTGTAGTTGGTGAAGGAAATGGTGGATTTAATTATGTCTACTATACTACTTTGGATGGCTCATTATATAGATTTTGTGTTGAGATGGAAGAACAAGATATAGAAAAATTAAATTTTAAATACATTGTAAATGTAATAGATAATAATATAGAGTATTCTATTGGAGATGCTGGATGTACTCCTTTATTTATAGATATTCTAGGAAATGTTTATAGCAAATATTAATATTTCTTTTTCTTTTATAATTTTTATAGTATAATTTGTTTAGAGGGTGATAGAAGTGAATTTTAATGTGAATGGACATAATGTATTTTTAATAGTAGCTGTTACTTTTGTTAGTTCAGTAATATTTGTATATTTAAGTAAATTAGTGGCTATACATACTAATATATTGGATGTACCTAACAATAGAAGTGCTCATAAAAAACCAACTCCATTACTTGGTGGAATAGGAATATTTTTATCGTTTTTATTAGGATACATATTATTTGGTAAAGAGAGTACTTTAATGTTATCTATTTTAATAGCATCATTTTTAATATTATTACTTGGTATATTTGATGATATTAAACCGATACCTGCGAAAATTAAATTTTTAGTACATATTTTAGTTGCCTGTATTATAGTTTTTTATGGAGGATTAAAGTTAGATTATTTTGATATGTTTAGTATAAATGCTTATTTAGGTAAATGGTCTTATCCAATAACTGTTTTGCTAATAGTATCAATTATAAATGCGATTAATTTGATAGATGGATTAGATGGGTTGTGTGCTGGTATAAGTTCTATTTATTTTTTAACTATTGGAATAATTGCTTTAATTTTAAATAAATTAGGTGGACTTGATATAATGCTTTCATTTATTATGTTTGGTGCTACAACAGGTTTTCTTGTTCATAATTTTCCGCCAGCTAAAATATTTATGGGTGATACTGGAAGTACTTTTTTAGGACTAATGATAAGTGTTATTATGTTGCTTGGATTCAAAACTGTAACTTTAACTAGTTTAATAATTCCAATGGTACTTTTGATTTTACCTATTATTGATACTTTATTTGCCATTATAAGGAGAACTATACATAAAAGACCTATTGGTGAAGCTGATAAAGAACATATTCATCATCAATTATTAAAGAAATTGAGTACTAGAAAAACTATTTTAATAATTTATTTTATAGATATGATATTTAGTGCTGTTACTATTTTATATAGTATTGGTTATAGAAAAGAAATGATTATATTTTATGTGTTGTTAGCATTTTTAATATTATTTTTAGTGTTTAAAACTAATGTTATATTTGATAATGGAAAGAAAGTGAAAGATAAGTAATGAAGGTATGTATTTTAGGGAGTGGAGCTTATGGTATTGCTTTATCTAGTATATTTAATAGAAATAAACATAATGTTATGTTATGGACTTTTAGTAAAGATGAAGAAAAGATGTTAAATGTTAAAAGGGTGAGTGATAAATTACCAGATTATATAATTCCTGATAATGTTAAGATAACAAGTAGTATTAAGAGAGCTTTAAATAAGTCAAATTTAGTTGTTATAGCAGTACCAGCTTTTGCAGTAGATAGTACTTCTAAATTGATAAGTAAATTTATAACTAAAGATATGCATATTTTAATTGCAACTAAGGGTATTGAAAATGATACGTGTGATTTTTTGACTGATGTAGTTGAGAGACATATAAATAGTAATAAGATTGCTGTAATATCGGGACCAACTTTTGCTAGAGATATAGTGTTAAATGTACCTGTTGGACTTAGTTTGGCTACTACTAATGTTAGAACTAAGAATTTTATTAAAAAATCAATGGAAAGTAATACTGTTAAGTTAAGAGAGACACAAGATGTTATTGGTGTACAAATATGTGGGGCGATAAAGAATGTTATGGCAATTGCTTCTGGTATATTAGACGGAATGAATGTTACTGATTCAACAAAAGCTTTATTTTTAACTGAAAGTTTAAATGATATTAAAGAATTAATAGATGCATTAGGTGGTAATAAGAAAACTATTCTTTCATTTAGTGGATTTGGTGATATTTTAATGACTTGTACTAGTACTAATAGTAGAAATTTTAGTTATGGTCATTTAATTGGTGAAGGCAAGTTAGAAGAAGCTGAAGTATATGGAAAAAATACAACTGTAGAAGGGTTATATACTTTAAAAAGTATTAAAGAACTTATTAAAAGAGAACATGTTAAAATGACTATAGTGGATTTAATAAGTGATATTATTATTGGAAATAAGGAAAAAGAAGAAATATTGAGATTTCTTATAGAAAAGTAAATACTGATATTTCTTTTTCTTTTTATATGTAGTATAATACTTAAGCAGGAGATGAATTATGAATAAGTTTATAGCATTAATGTTACCTAGTAGTTTAGGTACAATTATTTATTTAAGGAATACTGGAAAAGAGAATGAAAAGTTAAGTATTTACATTTATTTATTAAATACTTTGTTAACTAATTTAATTAGTTATATATTTATGTATAATATTAAAGGAGTAAAAACTTTTAATTTCAACAATATTTTTACTATTAAATATTCTTTATGTAGTTTAATTATTTCTGTAATTTTAAGTGTATTGTTTTTAGTAATAAGTAAATATATTAGTTTAAAAGTAGATGTTAAAGAGGTAGCAAATAATGAAAGAAAAGAGAAATTTAAAGAAGCAAAGTCAAATAAAGAAAGCAAAAACAAAAAAAATATTAAGAATAATAAGTAATATAATATCTTTCTTAGTTTTAATATTATCAATTGGTGTATTTTGTTTAAGTTTTTATATCGAAAAGTTTTTAAGCAATGTTAGCTTTTATGAAATTGTTTTTTATTTGATTAGTCCTAAGACAGGATTTGGAAGTTCTGTATTTTATGAGGGAGTTAAAGCTTGTGCTGGATTATTTATTGTTTTATTTTTTTTGTTTATTGTTCCAATTTTAAATAGTAAAAAGATTAGAATAAGTTTACAAATAAAGAATAAAGAAATTGAATTATTTCCAGTGTTATTTAAACACAAAATAGTTTATTCATTGGTTATTTTTTTAGTTAGTTGTGTGTTTATTTTGTTTAAACTGGGAGCACATACTTATATTAAAAATAATTTAACTAGTGGAGATATTTATGAAACTAGTTATGTAAATACTAATGAAGTTGAGATTAAATTCCCTGAAAAAAAGAAAAATTTAATTATTTTGTACCTTGAAAGTATGGAAGCTAGTTTAGTTTCTCCGGAAAATGGTGGTGCCTTTAGTAAATCTAGAATACCTGAATTAGAAAAAATAGCTTTAGATAATATTAGTTTTTCAAATACTGATAAGTTGGGTGGAGCATATAGACTTTCAACTACGGCTTGGACAATTGCGGCAACTGTTAGTCAAACATCTGGGACTCCAATTTTAGTTGAGCTTGGAAATGATTATGATATGGTTGAGGAATTTATGCCTAATGTGAGAAACTTAGGGGATGTTCTAAAAGATGAAGGTTATAACCTTGAATTAATTCAAGGAACAGGGAGATTCTTTGCAGGAACAGATAAATATTACACAACTCATGGTAATTATGAAATTTTAGATTATTATGAAATGGTTAATCGTGGATTAGTACCTAGCGGGTATCATGTTTGGGAAGGTGTAGAAGATAAAAAAGTGTTAGAATTTTCTAAAGATGAAATTTTAAAACTTGCTCAAGAAGAAAAGCCTTTTTCAGTTAGTATTTTTACAATGGATACACATTTTAAAGATGGTTATACAGATAAAAGTTGTGACAAAGAATTTGATGAACCTTTATCTAATTCATATGCCTGTTCTTCTAAAATGGTGAGTGAATTTATAGATTGGATTAAGGAACAAGATTTTTATGAAAATACAACTATAGTTCTTACAGGTGATCATCCTAATATGAACTCAGAATATTTTAGTGAATATCCTAATTATAAAAGAACTATTTATAATGTTTTTATTAATAGTTCAATAGATACAAAATATACTAAAAATAGAATGTTTTCTTCATTTGATATGTATCCTACTGTTTTAGCTAGTATAGGTGCTAAAATTGATGGAGATAAAATTGGGTTCGGAGTTAATTTATTTTCTGGTAAAAAAACAATGGTGGAACAACTTGGAGAAGATAATTTTAATTCGGAAATTTTAAAAAAGAGTGTTTATTATAATAAATATATAACAAATTATACTACTATAAAAAAGGTGACTGATGAACTAGAGGATAATTAGAAACAAATTTAAATTACCTCTTTTTATATTGTGGTATTTAATGGTATAATGGTAGTGAAAGGTTGAATTTATGAAAGATTTAATAAGTATAATTATACCTGTTTATAATAGTGAAAAGTATATAAAAAAATGTCTTGATAGTGCATTAAGTCAAAGCTATAAAAATATCGAGATTATTGTTATTGAAAATGGTAGTACTGATAATAGTTTAAAAATATTAAAGGAATATGAAAAAAATATAACTTTAATAGTTTTAAAAGAAAAAGGATTAAGTTTAGCAAGAAATAAAGGTATTGATGTTTCTAAAGGAAAATATATTGCTTTTTTAGATAGTGATGATTCAATTGATAGCACTTATATTGAAAAACTATATAATAGTTTAATTGAAAATGCTTCTGATATGAGTTGTTGTAATATTAAAGAAATATTTCAAAGCACAAACAAAATAATCGATGAAAGTGATTTTCCAAATGATAATTTGGAAAGAGAAGAAATATTAAATAATTTAGAAAAATTTAGGTTTGGACCAAATAGTAAGTTATTTAAATCTTCAATTATTAAAGATAATAATATTAAATTTCCAATTATGAAATATGAGGATGTTTACTTTGTTTTATCTTATCTGTTAAAGTGTAATAAGGTTTCTAAGGTAAATGAGAATTTATATAATTATTTTATACATAATAATAGTGAACAAACTACAGTTGATAGTAGAATATTTGATATTTTTAAAGTTATTGATTTGATTGAAAAACTTGATTTGGATTGCACAAGTAATTTAATTATTCAATTATTGGTGACTTATAGTTTAAAAACTAGATATATTGTTGATAAGAAAGTAAGAAATGATTTTATTAATAGAGCATATTATATGTTATCTTTAATTGACAATTGGAAAAATAGTAGGTATGTTAAGTCTTGTAATTTTGTTAAGGGATTAATTATAAAAAATAAGAAATTAGTTAAGATATATACTTTTATATATTCAATAAAATTTAGATTTATTAAGTAGGTGAAATATGTTAAATAAAATTAAAAAGTATTATTGTAATCATGGTTTTATAGGAACTTTAGTGTGGCTATTTTCTAAACCTCAACATATTGTTATGAAAAAAATCAATTATTATAAATGTTTGAATATTAAAGAGGGTAATATAAAAAATTATGTTTTTTATAAAAAGAAGGTATTTATTTTTACTGGAATTCCTTACTTTGATATTGGTGGGGGACAAAGAAGTAGTCAACTTACTAAAGAATTTAATAAAATTGGTTATGATGTTGTTTATTTATACAGGATACCATCTAGTGAAAGTAAAATATGCAAAATGGAAATTCCAACAGTAATACATAAATTTATTAAGAATTTTAAATTAGAAGAATTTAAAAAACTTTTAAATAAAAATGATATTGTTATTTTTGAAATACCCGCTAAAGAATTTGTTCCATTTATGGAATATGCTATAAAAGTTAATAACAAAATAATATATGAAACTATAGATAATTGGGAAACGAATTTAGGCGATGGCTTTTTCGATAAAAAAAGTTTAAATACATTTATTATAAATAGTAATTACTTAACTGCAACTGCAAAGCCTTTAATAAATCAAATTAATAAATATCAAGAAAAATTATCAATAAAAAAGAATGTTTATTATTTACCAAATGCAGTGGACGTGAATTTATTTGATTATAATAAGAAATATGATGTTCCTAGCGATTTAATAATAGGCAAAAAAACATTTATATATTATGGTTCTTTATGGGGAAGTTGGTTTGATTGGAATATCATAAAATATATTTCTAGTTTAGATAAAGAATATCAAATTAATTTGATTGGAGACTATAATAATATTTTACATATAGTTAGAACCATGCCAAGCAATGTTCATTTTTTAGGATTAAAAAGTCAGAAGGAATTGCCAAATTATTTAAAGTATTCAGATTATACGTTATTACCATTTAAAACTGATTCTATTGGTAATTATGTATCTCCTTTAAAAGTTTTTGAATATATTGCAATGCATAAAATAACAATATCATCTAAATTGCCTGATATAATAGGATATCCAAATGTTAAATTTATTGATAATATAAATGATATAGATTTAATTGTTAAAGGAAAAAATGTTATTGATGTTAAAAAAACTAATGATTTTATTAAAAGTAACAGTTGGAATAACAGATGTAATGAAATAATTAAAATAGTAAGTGAGGTAGAAAATGAATAATAACGATATAAGAAGTTATAATATATTGAAAAGATTAGGATTTGTAAATTTAATAAAAAAGGCTATTATTTTCAAAGATAGTGGAGTAAAAGGATTATCTAATAACATTAAAGAAAAAAAGTTAAGAAAAAAATTTAATTTAAAGAATGGAGAAGTATTAACTTCTCGCGCTAATTTAAAATTAAAAATCGGATATATAGATGTTATACTTGAAACTGGAGAAATGTATGAAAAAGTAAAAAGATATTTTGAAAATGAGAATGTCGTTTATTATTCTTTTGATGGTTATAGTACAAAAACTATTAAAGTGAATGATTATGATTTTAGAAAATTATTTGTTAATAGATCTTTTATTTACATTACTAGGAAAAAATATGATATGAGAGACTTTAGGTTAGGTTTTAACATTTTATATGATGAATTAGTAAAAATTAGTGAATTACTTAATTCTTTTGAAGGGTTAAAATTGTATTCAAATTACAATCAAACGGAAAATATCACTGTTAAGACATCTACTTTTTTCAATGATTTAGGTACTAATTATTATTCTGGTGGAGCAGAAAGGTACTTACTTGATTTATTTGAGGTTTGTAATGAATTAGGATTTAATTTAGATATATATCAAAATGCAACTATACCTTTTTTTAGAAAATATAATAATATTAATGTTATAGGTATGAAACCTAATAATATTAAAAATTTATATAATTTAGATTATTTAGATAATCAAACTAAAAATTATATTTATGAAACAAAATTTAAAAGTGTTTTACATATTTATTCGGCTTTTCAAGAATGTTTTCCAAATCATATTGGCCCATCGATAGGTATAAGTCATGGTGTTAGTTGGGATAATAAAAGTAATAATTATAAGGATGGTGTAGAATTTTGGAATTCTAATATAACATTTATAGAAGGAGCAAAAATGTGTGATAAATTGGTTTCTGTGGATACTAATACAGCTAATTGGTTTCAAACTATAAATTATGACTTGGGTAATAAAAAATTTCATGTAATACCTAATTATGTAGATAATGTAGAATTTAGTCCAAGAAAAGATTATTTTAAAAAAAGAGAAAAAATTATTATTACTTATCCAAGAAGATTATATGAAGCAAGAGGACTTTATATTGCTTTAGATGTAGTAGATGATATTTTAGAAAAATACGATAATGTAGAATTTCATTTTGTAGGTAAGGGGTTTAAAGAAGACTTAGATAAAGTAGAAGAAAAAATTAAAAAGTATAATGGTAGGGTTAAATGCTATAACAAAAGTCCATATGAGATGCATGAAGTTTATAAGATGAGTGATATAAGTTTGATACCTACGCAATATAGTGAAGGTACAAGTTTATCATGCTTAGAGGCAATGTCATCTGGTAATATTGTTATTGCTACTAGAATTGGTGGTTTAACTGATTTAATAATTAGTGGTTATAATGGCTATTTAATTGAGCCAGATAAAAATTCTCTTAGAGAAGCTTTAATTAAGATATTGGATAATTTTGAAGGTCATTCTGAAATGAGAAAGAATGCTATAAAAGTCAGTGAGACTTTTAATAAACAATCTTGGAAGGAATCTTGGAAAAAAGTTATATTGAGTATGAATATTAAAGGAAAATCAAAAACTAACGATTTAGTAGTATTTAATATTGGAAAGATAGAATGTATTAACGATAAAAAAATCACTCAAATTAAAGATGAATTGAAAAAAGGTAATTTGGTTTATTTAAAAGGAGACTTTGAAAATATGGAAAATTCAAATTTATTGCAATTTGTTCCAATGGATGAGGAGATTGTAAGTAAGCCAATTAGAGAATATTAGGTGTATATATGAAAAAAATATTGTTCACTTCATACAGTTTAGGAATGGGTGGTATAGAAAAATCGTTAGTAAATTTACTTGATTCTTTTGATTATAATAATTATAAAGTTTATTTAATACTTCAAGACAAAGAAAAATTTTATAACATTAATAAAGATGTGAATGTAAGTTATCATTTTATTTCAACTAATAAAAATAAAATAATAAGAAAAATTATTAATAGAATAAAGATAATTTTTAAATGTATAAAAAATTATAATAAATATGACTTGTCTATTTGTTATTCTACATATGATATACCTTCATCTATTATTTCTAGATATGCCTCAAGAAAAAGTATATTATGGGTACATAGTGATTATTATTTTGCTTATAATAAAGATATAAGCAAATTTAAAAGTTTTTTTAATAGTGTTAAAGTAAAAAAATTTAATAAAATTGTTTTTGTAAGTGAAGAGGCAAGAAATAACTTTATTAATATATATCCATATCTTGTTGATAAAACATTAGTTATTAACAACTTAATTAATTATAAAGAAATTAATGTAAAATCTAAGCAATCTGTGAAGATTATTAAAGATACTAATACTTTATGTTTTGTAGGAAGATTGGATGAAGATAGTAAAAATTTAAGTGTTTTATTTAAAGCATTAAAAATACTTAAACAAGAAAAGTTTAAAATAAAAATTTGGGTAATTGGTGATGGCAAGGATATGCTGAAATATAAAGATATGGTAAATAAATACGATATAGAAGATTATGTGTTGTTTTTAGGAAGACAAGAAAATCCATACCCTTATATTAAATTATCTGATGGAATTATTTTGACAAGTAGGTATGAGGGATTTCCAGTCATTTATCTTGAAGCTTTAACTTTAAAAAAAGGTATATTAAGTACTATAGATGTTAATTCTGGAAATTTGCATATAAAAGATTATTCAATTATAATGGAAAATAATGAGAAGTCTATAAGTGAAAATATTAAAGATTATTTTAATAAAACAGATTTTAACTATAATTTTAATATTGCTAAATATAATGAAGAAAATATTAATAAAATTTATGAATTAGTGGGAGAAAAAGATGATTAAGTATAGTTTTGTTATACCATGTTATAATGGAGAAAAGTATATTAAAAAGTGTTTAGAAAGCATTTTTAGACAAAAAATAAATAATTATGAAATTATTGTTACCAATGATGGTTCTAAAGATAATAGTAAAGAAATATTAGAAAGTTATGTTAAAAGTAATAATATAAAATTGATTAATTCAGTAAATAAAGGATTAAGTAACGCCAGAAATATGGCTATAAATAGAGCTAAAGGTCAATATATAATATTTGTAGATATAGATGATTATATTAAAGATGATTTTTTGGAATCAATTGATAGGGAAATTTCTGATGATTTAGATTTGTTAAAAATTGGATTTACTAAAGTTTTTACTGATAAAGAAGAAGTTGCTGATACATGTGTTTTTGATACGGTTAATGGTAAAGAAGCTTTTTTAAAATTAATTAATTCTAAAACTATTTTTGAAACTGCTTGGTCTTATGTAATAAATAGAAATTTTTTCTTAAAAAATAAATTTAAATTTGAAGTTGGAAAATATCATGAAGATATGGGATTAATACCATATATGATAACTAAGTCTAAAAAGATTAAATCTATATCTTATAATGGTTATATGTATGTTCAAACACAAAATAGTATTACGAGAAATACTAATTATAAAAAAGAATATAAAAAGTCTTTGGATATTATATATTTTTTTAAGAAATATTGTGATATGTTAGATGTAAATAATGAGACTAATAAAGTATTGTTAAGCTTTCTTGCGAGTGCATGTATTAACAGATTAAATTTTTTAAATGGCGAATATAAAAGAAAATATAAAGAAAAATTATATGAACTTAGAATTAGTGATTATTTAATTGATGATACTATTACAAGAAAAATGAAAAAAATCTTAGGTCATATTAATATCGAGTGGGTTGTAAAAAAGTTGTAGTAAAATTGCAAATAATTAATTCATTTGTTATAATTATTAGAGAAAAGGAGTTTTGTTATGAAGGGTATGTTACAAAATTTTAAAAAATATTCATTTTTAATGAGTCAAATGATTATGAGGGACTTTAAAGTAAAATATAAAAGAAGTGTATTAGGTGTACTTTGGAGTTTATTATATCCTATTTTAATGATGAGTATTATGGCAATAGTATTTAGTCAATTTTTTAAGGCAAGAATGGAAAATGTTAATTATCTAGTATATTTAATGACAGGACTAGTTATGTTTAATTATTTTAGTGAAGCTTCTAATACTGCGATGAGTTCAGTTGTAAGCAATTTTTCCTTAATTAATAAGGTTTATATACCAAAGTATATTTTTCCTTTGTCTAAATGTTTATTTGTAGGTATAAATTTTTTACTAACCTTAATACCACTTTTATTAATTGTTTTATTATCTTATGTTGGATTAGGTGGTTATGTTTGTCATATTAATATTTATTACTTAATTTTACCCTATATCTTTATATGTTTATTTTTGTTTACAATTGGAATATCTTTTATTATTTCTACTATTTCAGTTTTTTTAAGAGATATGTTTTATATATATGGAATATTATTAACTATTTGGCAATATTTTACTCCAATATTTTATAGTATAGATATTTTGCCTATAAAATTACAAACTTTATTTAAACTAAATCCATTATATTTATTTATCTCATCAGCTAGAGACATAATAGTGTATGGTAATATGCCATCATTACTTAATCTCCTATTGTGTGGTCTTGTAAGTATCTTTTTCGCATTGATTGGTATAATTGTTTTTAGAAATAAACAAGATAAATTTATTTATTATGTATAATGGAGGTTGTTATGATAGACATTAAAAATGTATCAATGAAATTTGATTTGGGAATAGAAAAAGATTTTTCTCTTAAATTGGCTTTTATTAATTTGTTTAAAGGAAAAAGAAAAAAGAAAGAATATTTTTGGGCTTTAAAAGATGTTAGCTTACATATTGCTAAAGGTGAAGTTGTTGGTTTGATAGGCTCTAATGGTGCTGGTAAAAGTACTTTACTAAAGGTTGTTAGTGGTGTAATGAAACCAACAAAGGGAAAAGTAACTGTTAATGGAGCTATTTCACCTATGATAGAATTGGGTGCCGGTTTTGATATAGAGCTAACTGCTAAAGAAAATATTTATTTAAATGGAGCAGTCTTAGGTTATACAAAGCAATTTTTAGATGAGAAATTTGAAGAGATTGTTGATTTTTCAGAATTAAGAGATTTTTTAGATGTTCCTATTAAAAACTTTTCTTCTGGTATGATTGCTAAACTTGCTTTTTCAATTGCAACTATTGTTAATCCAGAAGTATTAATTGTAGATGAAATTTTGTCAGTGGGGGATATTAAATTTCAGGAGAAGAGTAAGAATAAAATGTTAGAAATGATAAAAGGAGGAACTACAGTTTTATATGTTTCACATTCTTTAGATTCAATTAAACAACTTTGCAACAGAGTGATGTGGATAGAACATGGAGAAGTTCAAATGATAGGAGATACAGAGGAAGTTTGTAATTTATATTATGAAAAGCAGATGAGGGTGGATTAAATGTTTAATGAAGTTATAAATGATAAAGATAGAAATATAATATTTTTTGATATATTTGATACTATTGTTAGTAGAAAGATGGAACCTGAGTATTTAAAAAAGGTGTGGTCTGTTAATATTGTTAAGACATTTGAACTAAGTTTAACTTCAGTAGAATTATATGGTTTAAGAAATAAAATTGAATCTGAACTGGGATTAGAAAATCATAACATGGGCAATGATTATGAATTTACTTATGTATCAATGATTAAGAGTATTTATGAAGAATTAAATGAAGATATTGACTATAATTTATTTTTAAAAAAATGTGTTGATACTGAGATTGAACTCGAGTCAAATGTTTTGTATGTGAATGATGATATAATTGATTTAATTAGGAATCTTAAAAAGAAAAATAAAAAAATTTATGCAGTTTCAGATATGTATCTTAGTAAAGATATGTTATTAGAAATTTTTAAAAGATTAAATATTTTTAATATGATTGATGATATTTTTGTTTCTTGTGAATATTTAAAAAATAAAAAATCTGGTGAATTGTATAAAATAGTTCTTAAGAAATTGGATGTTGATGCTAGTCAAGTATATATGATTGGAGACAATAGTTTAGGGGATTATGAGATTCCAAATAGTATTGGAATAAAAAGTGTTTTGTTAGATAGAAAAGAAAAATATAAATTTTACTCTGATTTTAAATTAGAGTATGATGAAAAAAATATTACAAATAATTTTAAAAAATTAAAATTTAAAGATACTAGTCAATTTGAAAATATAATTTTTTCACTTTATAAGTTTATAGAAAGAATTTATTATAGGTTAGTAAAAGAAAATCAAACAGAAGTGTTTTTCTTGTCAAGAGAAGGTGAATATTTAAAAAAATTATTTGATTATTATGTTAAAAAACAAGGCAATGTTAAAATTAAATCTCATTATTTATATGTTTCTAGAAAATCTACTTATTTACCATCATTAACTAAATTGTCTGAAGAAAAATTTAATGCTTTGTTAAATCAATATTCATATATTACTATTAATGAATTTTTAAAAAGTTTGAATTTTAATGAAAATGATATTAAATGCATATATGAAGAGGAAAATGAGAATAGGAAAAATTGTGATTTTAATAAAAAAATTAGTGATTTTAGAAATTCAAAAGAATTTAAATCTTTAATTAATAATTCTGGTTTTAAAAAAATATATGAAAGCAATAGATTAGAACAAAAACAAAATTTTATAGAATATATTAATGACAAGACTGACTCTCATGAATTTTATGTTGTTGATATTGGATGGAATGGTTCAATTCAAAATAATATACAGAATATTTTAGGAACTAATTATATAATAAAGGGTCTGTATTTTGGATTGCAAAGAAAGGATTTAAAAGAAAGTATAGAGAAATATGGATTAGTTTTTACTAATAGTCCTTGTTATAATGTAGAATATAATTTATATGCTGAAAATAGAACTATATATGAAATTATATTGGGTGCTTCTCATGGTAGTGCTAATAAATATGTTATAAAAAACAATAAAGTAGAAGTTGAATTATTTAAAAAGAAAGAAGAAGAAAAGATATATAATTGTCTAATCCATCCGATACAAGATGTGATGTTTGATAAATTTATTCAAATATGTAATGTATTAATTAATAAGTATTTTGATAATAAAAAAGTTGATAAATTAATTAATCAAATCCATTTTGATATGATATTTAACCCTAGTAAATTACAATATACTTTTTTTAATAAAATATATCATTATGAAAATTTTGGTGTTTTTGAATTTACTGAGTTTAATAGTAAAAATAAAATAACTTTTAAAAGATATATAAAAGAAAATTTTAAATTTTTTTTAAGATATAAAACTTATTTTTATGATACTTACTGGCCTATGTTAAAGTTGCATAATTATAAATTATATTTGCAAATGTTGATATATAGGAGTATAAAAAAATATCAATTAAAAAAAGATAACGTTATTTAGGAGGTGCAGTAATGAAAGTGGTTTTTACTTTAGGTTCTGCTTTAATTGGTGGTGGTACTAATGTTATATTAGAACATGCTAGTAAAATGAAAGAACTTGGAGAAGATGTATATATAGTTACTGAAAAAAAAGTTAAGTCTATAGATTATAGTTGGCATTCCAAGGCGCATAAATTAAAATGGATTACTTTGAAGGAAGCTAAAAGTATGAATTTTGATATTGCTATTGGTACTTGGTGGGCTACTATATATTATCTATATAAAATTAATGCTAAAAAGTATTTATACTTTGTTCAATCTATAGAATCTAGGTTTTATAGTAATAATGAAGAAGGTTTGAAATTATATGCGGAAATGACATATTTAATGGGACTTAAAGTTATTACTGAAGCTACATGGATAAAAGAATATTTGGAAAGTAAATATAATAATGAAGTAATTTTAGTTAGAAATGGAATTAGAAAGGATGTATTTACTTTAGATGGGGAAAAATATCCTGAGTGTGATGGCCTTAGAGTACTAGTTGAGGGTCCAATAGATGTTCCATTCAAAAATGTTCCTAAAACTATTAAACTAGTAAGAAAAAGTAAAGCAAGTGAAATTTGGTTATTAACTTCATCTAATGTAAATAAATATCCAGGAGTAGACAAGGTATTTTCAAGGGTTCCTGTAAAAGATTGTGCAAAGATTTATAGATCTTGTGATGTAATTGTTAAATTAAGCTATGTTGAAGGAATGTTTGGACCTCCATTGGAAATGTTTCATACTGGAGGAACGGCTATTGTTTATGATGTAACTGGACATGATGAGTATATAGTAAACGGTTATAATGGAATAGTTATTAAAACAGATGATGAAGATCAAGTTGTGGAGAGTATTAATAAATTATTAGATAAGAAATTATTGACTAAATATAAGTCTAATGCAATTAAAACTGCAGAAGAATGGATTGATTGGGATACTTCATCAAAACAATTTTACGATGCTGTTAAAAAATATGCTAATGAAGATTCTGTTTCTCAAATAGATTTAGAGGTAAAAGCTAATTTTTATCAAAATATTTATGAAATGTATGAAAATAAAAGTACATCTTTAAAAAGAAAAATAGGTGATTTTGGGAGACAAAAGTTTCCAAAATTATATAAACTTTATTATAAGTTAGTAAGTAAAAAGTATTATAAAAGATAATAGAAATATTGTCTTTTTTTAAAGTCCTTAGGAAAATGTGATAGTGTTTTGGTTAATCTTTATGTTAATGGTTTTATATAGTTTTAGTTAATAACATTTAAATTGCATTTCATACATACTTATAGTATAATTGTTGTTAGTAAGGAAAAGTGGTTTTATGAAAGTAATTGGTGTATATAGAAAATGTGATTTTGTTACTATGTTAGGGACATGTTTCGCTATTAGTGGAATTATTTGTGCTTATAATTTTAAAACAACATTTGCAGTTTTTTGTTTAATTTTTGCAGCTATTTGTGATGCATTTGATGGAGTAGTTGCTAGAAGGTTTTTTAGTTTGAAAGAACATCAGATATATGGAATTGAGTTAGATAGTTTAAGTGACGCTATTAGTTTTGGAGTACTTCCAATGTTAATTTCTTTAAATTTAACAGTACAAAATGTTTATACTTATGCTATTAGTGTGTTCTTTGTATTATGTGGTGTAATAAGATTAGCATACTTTAATATGTTATCTACTACTAAAAAAGGTAAACATGATGAATTTTTAGGTGTTCCTATTACAGCAAGTGCTATAGTAATACCTATGGTATATTTTGTTACATTTTTAATAGGTAGAAAGTTTAGATATATAATATTTCCAGTAACATTACTTTTACTTGGTTTATCTTATATAATACCTATTAAATTAAAAAAACCAACAGCTAGAGAAAAAATTATGTTGTCAATTATGGGAATTATAGCTATAATAGTATGTATACTTAAAATAAAATTTTAATAGAATTTTATTTTTTTTTAAATATTATTACTATTGCATGGTATAATATTAACAAGAGGAGTATTATGAAGAAAATTACAATATTGTCTTTACATTTAGGTGTAGGTGGAATAGAAAAGTATATTTCTAGTTTAAGTAAAATGTTATACGATGATTATGAAATAGAAATGATTATTACATATAAGCTTAAAGAAGTACCATCATTCAATATAAATAATAAGATAAAAATTACATATTTAATAGATGGTGGACCTAATAAAGATGAGATAAAAAAATGTATTAGAAGAAAGAAATATTTTAAATTAATAACTGAATTATTTAAGGCAGTTAAAATATTAAGATTGAAGAAATCTAGAACTAAGAAAGCACTTAAAGAGTTAGATACTGATTATTTGATTACTACTAGAACATATGAAACTAAGTTAGCTAATAAAATACTTAAGAAAAGTAATATTAAATTAATAGCGACAGATCATAATTATCCTAGTAAAAAATATAAGAAGGAATTAATTAAGAGTACTACTAATTATGATAGATTAGTTTTAGTTAATAGTGAAATAAGAGATATTTATAGAAAAGAGATAGGACTTAAAGCTGTAAGTATAAATAATTTTATAGATGAAATATCTAAGGAAAAGAGTGATTTAAGTACTAAAAATATTATAGCAGTAGGTAGACTTTCTAAGGAAAAAGGTTTTATTGATTTAATTGATATAATGTCTATTATAGTTAAAATGGATAAAGATGTTAAGTTAACTTTAGTAGGTGATGGGGAAGAGAAAGAAAATATTCAAAATAGAATTAAAGAACTTAAGTTAGAGAATAATATTAGATTAACTGGTTTTTTAAATCAAGAAGAGATTAGAAATGAACTTTTAAAGTCTAGTATATTTTGTATGACTAGTTTAGTTGAAAGTTTTGGATTAGTAATATTAGAATCAATGAATATGGGAGTACCAGTAGTTGCTTTTGATTCTTCTGTTGGACCTAGAGTTCTTTTAAGTGATGGAAAAGGTATCTTAATTAAGGATAGAAATAAAGAAGAGTTTGCCAAGTGTGTTATAGATTTATTAAATAATAATAAAGTATTAAAAAGATTTGCTAATAATGCTAAGAAAAGTGTTGAAGAATATACTCCTGATGTTATAAAGAAAGAGTGGTTATCTTTATTAAAAGAAGTAGGTAATTGTAGTAGAAAAAGAATTATGTTTATATCTAGTACTGGTGGACATTTAAATGAAATGTTAATGCTTAAAAGTATGTTTAATAAGTATAATTATTCTTTAATTACTGAGAATACTGAGTCTAATAAAAATCTTAAGAATAAGTATGGTAGAAAAAGAGTAGGTATGATGATTTTTGGAACTAGAAAGCATATGTTTACTTATGTGTTTAAGATAATTATGAATTCATTTAGAAGTTTATATTATTATATTAAGTTTAGACCACAATATATTATTTCTACTGGAGCACATACAGCTGGACCAATGTGTTTATTAGGACATATTTTAGGTAGTAAGATAATTTTTATAGAAACGTTTGCTAATAGTGAAACAAAGACTATAACAGGTAGTTTAGTTTATAAATTTGCTGATTTGTTTATAGTTCAATGGGAAAGTATGTTAGATAATTATCCTGATGCTACGTTTGGGGGGTGGATATATTGATATTTGTAACAGTAGGTACACAAGATGCACCTTTTGATAGGCTTTTGAAGGCTGTTGATAAGTGCATATTTGATGGTACTATTAAAGAAGAAGTAATAGTGCAATGTGGTAAAACTAAGTTTAAGTCTAAAAATATGAAAATGGTTAATTTACTTCCAATGGATGAATTTAAAAAGATAGTAAGTGAGGCAAGTCTTATAATAGCGCATGGTGGAGTAGGTACTATAACTGATGGAATAAATAATGGTAAAGTTGTAATTGCTTGTCCAAGACTAGCAAAGTATAAGGAAGCTGTTAATGATCATCAATTACAAATTATTAAACAATTTGCTAAAATGGGATTTATTATTCCTTGTTATGATCCAAAGGATTTAAAAAAGGCTATAGAAGATTCTAAGAAATTTAAAAATAAAAAGTATAAGAGTAATACTAATAATATGGTAAAACTTATAGAGAATTTTATTGATAATAATTAAGACCTTAGAGTCTTTTTTTATTAAGTTAAAGTTATTCGTATGAAAAATATGCAATGCATTAACGTTAATTATAAATTTATATTATTTTAATACCTTATAAAGACTTTTTATTAAAAATTTGGTAAAATTATTTTAGGATAGGTGATAAGATGAAAATAACAAGTGTAATGGATGGAAATGAAGCATGTTTGACTGCTGCTTATAATTTTACAGAAGTAAGTGGGATTTATCCAATAACCCCTTCTAGCGCTATGGCGACTATGTGTGATAAATGGGCAAGTATGGGGAGAAAAAATATATTTAATGAAAAAGTAAGTGTTATTGAAATGCAAAGTGAAGCAGGTGCTAGTGCAATGATGCATGGGGCTTTACAAAGTGGTAGACTTGCAACTACATTTACTGCTAGTCAAGGATTATTATTAATGATACCTAGTATGTATAAGATGGCTGGAGAACTTTTACCTGGTGTTATTCATGTGGCAGCTAGAAGTTTATCTACACATGCATTATCTATATTTGGAGATCATCAAGATATATATAGTACTAGAAGTACAGGTTTCGCTATTTTAAGTAGTGCTTCTGTTCAAGATGCATATAATTTAGCATTAGTTAGTCATTTATCCAGTATTAAGGGAAGAGTACCTTTTTTACACTTTTTTGATGGTTTTAGAACAAGTCATGAATTAAATAAAATATATACTTTAGAAACTGATGATATAAAACCATTAATAGATATGGAAAGTGTATATAGATTTAGAAATAATAGTTTAAATATAGGTAAAAGTATTACAAGAGGATGTAGTGAAACTGAAGATGTTTATTTTCAAAATACAGAAGTTAGAAATAAATATTATGAAGAGTTACCTGATATAGTAAATAAATATATGGAAGATATAAATGAAATTAGTGGTGAAGACTATAAACCATTTAACTATTATGGAGATAGGAATGCTAAACATGTTATTGTAGCTATGGGAAGTGTTACAGATACTATTAGAAGTGTAGTGGATGATTTAAATAATAATGGTTATAGTACAGGGGTTATTGTTGTTAGACTTTATAGGCCTTGGAGTTCTAAATATTTCTTAAATGTTTTACCTAAAAGCGTTGAAAAAATTACAGTACTTGATAGAACTAAAGAAGCAGGTAGTTTAGCTGAACCACTTTATTTAGATGTTGTTATGTCTTTAAAAGGAGAAAGCATTGATATAGTAGGTGGAAGATATGGACTATCTAGTAAAAATGTTGGACCAGAGGATATTAAAGCAGTATTTGATAATATGGAAAAAATGAAAATGAAAGATCATTTTACATTAGGCATTATAGATGATGTTACTAATACTAGTTTAACTGTTAAAGAATATACTCTCAAAAATGATTATAGAGAAATCAAAGTGTTTGGTTTTGGTTCAGATGGAATGGTAAGTGCTAGTAAGAATATAATTAAAGTAATTGGAAGTAAACCTGAAAATTATGTACAGGGGTATTTTGAATATGATTCTAAAAAAAGTGGTGGAGTTACAATTAGTCATTTAAGAATTAGTAAAAATAAAATAAATGCTCCTTATTATTTGACATGTCCTAATTTAGTTGTAGTTTCTAAAGATTCTTATTTGAGTAAATATGATTTATTAGAAGGTATTAAAAACAATGGTATTCTACTTATTAATAGTAGTATGAATGATATAGAACTTAATAAGTGTATGACATTAAAGATGAAAGAAACTATTAAAAATAATAATATTAAAGTTTTTATAAGTGATGCTGATAGTTTATCTGAGAAATATAATTTAAATGGTAAAATTAATAATGTTATCTCTTTCTATATATTAAAAATGCTTGGACTTAGTGGAGAAGATTTAGTTAAGTTTAAAGAAATGGTAAGAAAGACTTATAGTGATAAGGGTAGTGATGTTGTTTTAAATAATATAAATGCTATAGATGAGAGTATTGATTATTTAAGAGAATTTGATAAGAAAGTGTTAACTTTTGAAAGTGAAGAAGATAAAGATTACACTATGATTGACAAGATGATTATTAGAAGAGGTAATATGCTTAAAGTTAGTGATTTTATTAATCATGAAGATGGTACTTTTGAAGGTGGAAGTAGTGCTTCTGATAAGAGAAAGATATCTAATTTAGTACCTAATTGGTGTAAAGAAAATTGTATTCAATGTAATAAGTGTGCATTCATTTGTCCACATTCAGTTATTAAACCAGTTTCTTTGACAGAAGAGGATGTAAATAGAAGTCCTATTAAGAAGGAAGAAACCATTAAAAGTATGGGAGAAGAGAATAAAGGATTTTACATAAGTATTAATAGTGATAATTGTACTGGATGTACATTGTGTTCTAAGGTTTGTCCTGGAAAGAATGGAGAGAAGGCTTTAGTAATGGGTAGTCCTATTAAAGATGAAGATATGATTTGTGACTATTTTAAAGATAATGTTTGTAGTGATGAACATTTTTCTAAGTATAGTGTTAAAGGACTTGGATTTATTAAGCCTGATTTAGAGTTTCCAGGTGCTTGTGCTGGTTGTGGTGAGACTGTTTATTTAAAGACTTTAACAAGTTTATTTAAGGGAGAAATAGTTATTAGTAACGCTACTGGATGTAGTTCTATTTATGGAGCAAGTTTACCTTGTACGCCTTATAAAACACCATGGATAAGTTCTCTTTTTGAAGATAATGCTGAGTTTGGATATGGAATTTATACTGGGTATAAGAATGCTAGAAATAGAATAAAAGAGATTATGATAGAAACTAAGGATGAAGTTAGTAAAGAGGTAAAAGATACTTATAAGTTATGGATTGATAATAGTGAAGATGTAAATATTACTAATGAAGTAAAGGAAAAATTAAGTAAATCTAGTATACCAAGTGAGCTTAGAAGTTTGTTAGATTATATACCTTCTAGAAAGGTTTGGATAGTAGGTGGAGATGGATGGGCTTATGATATTGGTTATGGTGGACTTGATCATGTTCTTAGAAGTGGTGATAATGTTAAAGTTTTGGTTTTAGATACTGAAGTTTATTCTAATACTGGTGGTCAGACATCTAAATCAACTAGAATTGGAGCAATAGCTGAGTTTTCTAGTTATGGTAAATTGAAACCTAAGAAAGATTTATTTAAGGTAGCTATGGATATACCTAATTGTTATGTGGCGAGTATTAGTGCTGGGGCCAATGATATGCAAACTATTAAGGCATTTAAAAAAGCAAATGAACATAATGGGCCTAGTGTTATTATTGCTTATAGTCCTTGTATTGCACATGGTATAAGAGGTGGGTTAAAAAATAGTATTGATGAACAAAAATTGTTGGTAGAAAGTGGATATAATATTTTGATGAGATATAATCCTGATGAAGATAAGTTAACAATTGATTCTAAAGAACCTAACTTTAGTTTATATGAAACTGTTTTTGAAAAAGAAATGAGATATAAGAATTTACAAGAGATAAATAAAAATGATTATAATAAGTTATATGAAGAACATATGAGAAATGCAAAAAAAAGATATGAATACTATGTAAACATATCTAAAAAATAACATAATAAAAGGATTGCCCCCCTGAGAGCAATCCGGAAAAAAGAATAAAAAGGGGTTGGCTAGTGTGATACTAGCACCAATTCGCCTATAAGTGAATTGGTAAGTCTATATACTAAACTAAAAGGGGTGTTTTGTCAACCCTTTTTTGATTAAATCTTGAATTCGTTGTGAAACCTTTGATATATTAATTATGAAAATTGTTAATATGATGTTAGGCGAAGTTATAAATAATTTTTATTTTTCTAGATTATTTTTTATTCTAATAGTTACTTTAATTGGGTTTGCTATTTGGATTATATAAAAAATTAAGTAAGAATTTGAGTATTTTAATTTTTTTAATATTGACATCCATAGCTTTTGCCTTAGCACATTTCTATAATATTAATGGTTTTATTATTTTATTAGGAATAAGTTTAGTATGGAATTACTCATTTAATAAACCAACGCTTACAAATCTTGATTTATAATTTATTGGTACATATTGTTAACAATAAATATTGTCTGATATATTCTTACATTAACAAAAAGCAGAAGAATTAATTTTTCTGTTTTTTTTAGAATCTAGAACTTACGAATTTAGTAATCCATCTTAGACTTTCATTAATCCATAATATGTACAAGCATTTATATATGAGCCACCATTGAGATTAAGTAATTCTGTTTTACTTAATTCTTGCATAAATATCACCTCTTATCTCAATATTATACCAATGTTTATTCAGATTTTAATTAAATGCAAATGAAATAAATTAAGTTTCAATAAAAAAGTAGTGTTTAGTAATTGATTTATCAAAGTAAAGTGATAGAATGTTTGAATAGTTGTTTTTTTTGTAATTTATTTATAAAAGTAATCATAATAAATTAGTAAAAATTAAAATATTTATGATAAATAATTAAATATAAAAACAAGTTATAAACTAATATAACTTGTTATATGCCTATTTAGTGGGTATTAATATTTCTTGTCCAATTGATAGTGTTGAACCAGATAGATTATTAATATTTTTTAATTCATTAACTGTAACTCCGTATGTGTTTGCAATCTTCCAAAGTGAATCACCTTTTTTAACTTTATATGTTGTATAAGATTCAGTACCAGGTATTTTCAATACTTGTCCTATTTGTAGTGTATTTGAAGATAAGTTATTTAAACTTTTTATATCATTTACACTAACACCATATTTATTAGCAATTGTATATAAATTATCACCTTTTACCACTACATAATTAATTCCAGCTGAAGTTGTTGGTTCTTTTTCTTCAATTTTTGTATCAGATACAGGTATTAATAATTTTTGTCCTACATATATAGTGTTACCTGTAAGATTATTTGCGCTTTTTATTCTATCTACTGTGATTCCATAACTACTTGCTATTTTTGAAAGAGAATCGCCTGATTTTACAGTATATTCTATTCCTTTTGGTTCTTCTTTTACATCTATTTCTATGTTTTCTGTTTTAGGTATTAGTAATTGCTGATTAATTGTTAATGTTGTTCCTTTTAAGTTGTTAATACTCATTAATGTATCTACAGTAGTATTATACTTATTAGCAATTTTCCAAAGTGAATCACCAGATTTAACTGTATAGATTAAATAGTCTTCTACTGGTTTTTCTTCATCAAGTTTAACTTTTAAGTTTTGTCCTACTGTAATTGTGTTTGATTTTAAATTATTTATATTTTTTAATTCTTCAACTGTTATACCAAATTTGTTAGCAATTTTCCATAACGAATCACCTTTTTGTACTGTATAATATGAACCTTCAACAGGCGCAGTATAGGGTAGATTTTTATATTTAGTTATTGCTCTTACAACTGCTTCTGCATAATCTTTATAATTATTTTTTAATTGATTGACATCATCACCTTTTGAATCTAAAAAGCCATATTCAACAATCACTGCTTCTGTATCTGGTGTGTTCCTGTGAATAAAATAATAATCTTTTACTGGATTACTTGGAAGTCTTTGTTGATAGTTCTTTCTTATGTTTTGGCCTTCACTTTCTAATTCTTCTAATATTGTATTAGAAAACTTTGAGTTATTTCTAAGTGCATAAATTACTTCAGCACCATCGCCACCACCTGCATTTATGTGATTACTAATAACGATTACATCTTTGTCTGTACCATAAGCATTTTTAATTCTATTTGTTCTATCAGTACTATCTATTGTTTCATCTGTAGTTCTTGTCATTGTAACAGGAATACCTAATTCTCTTAATCTATCATACATGTATTTACTTATTAAAAGCGTAAGATCTTTCTCAATTATACCATTTCCATTAGCACCTGGATCTGAACCTCCGTGTCCAGCATCAATAACAACACCTTTTAATGCCATTTAAATCACCTAGTTTATTGTATGATTTAATAGGAAAAAAGTTAATTTAAATGAAAATAATTGAGTTTTTAAAATGTATTTAATTATTCTTTAGAAAATATTTAATAATGATTAAATAACGTATAACATTTTTAATGTTCTTTTCGTAAAATATCAATATTTATCGATATAAATCATGTATTTTGTGATATAGTTATATTAGGAGGTTATCTTTAAATAAAGAAAAGATTTAAAAAAATTATATACCTAAGTATAGAATTGAAGGCAAAAAGAAATTTATAAAATTAGTTATTAATTCTATGAATGCTATACCTTATGGAAAAGTTGTTACATATAATGATATTGAAAAGTTTAAATGTATTAAGAAAGTGTCTGCTCAGGCTGTGGGTGGTGCGGTAAATTGAAATCCAATATGTATTATTATTCATTGTCATAGGGTAGTGGGTTCAAATAACAAGATAACTGGTTATGGTGGAGGTATTAAAAATAAAATAAAGTTATTAGAATTAGAAGGAATAGATGTTAGTATATATGAATAGATGTAAATGGTGTAATTTAAAAAATGAAAAATATATTAGATACCATGATGAAGAGTGGGGAGTGCTTAATTTAGATGATAGGTATCTTTTTGAAATGCTTATATTAGAATCTTTTCAAGCTGGTTTATCGTGGGAATGTGTATTAAATAAAAGAGAAAGTTTTAAGATAGCTTATGATAATTTTGATATAGACAAGGTAATTAAATTTGATGAAAAGAAACAAGAAGAACTAATAAATAACAAAGACATTATAAGAAATAAACTTAAAATAAAAGCAAGTATTAACAATGCTAAAATATTTAAAAATATTCAGAATGAATTTGGTAGTTTTAAAAACTATTTACTTAATTTTAGTGGAAAAGATATTATTTATGAAAATGATAAGGTTAGTTCTATTTTATCTGATAAAATATCAAATGATTTAATTAAACGAGGTATGAAGTTTGTAGGAACAACTATAATTTATTCTTATTTACAGGCTATTGGAATTATTAATTCACATGAAAAGGAATGTGAATTTAGTAAGGGATAAAAAAATTAATTATAAGGAGTCTTTAGTTTGTAGTTAATTTTGAAAATTAGTATAAAAAGGGTTTATGGCCCTTTTTGTTTTTTGTATTTACATAGAACGATTAATGTCATCATTAATTTCTAAACTTGTTTGTTGTTCTATACATTTTAGTTTTATTTGATTAAGTAATGTCAACATTTCTTCTACACTCATATTTCTATTTGATTTAATTTCATATAGTTTATGTGTATCTCCTTCAAATCCAAATTCTTTTTCATGAATTGCAAAATTATTTCCAACGATATCTAATGGATTTATGTTTTGATCTAGATATAATTCAAAAGAAAGATTTTTATCTTTGGTTAGTGTAAAATTACCTATACAACTATTAATTGGATCAAATATTTCTTTTTCTTTTTTAAAAAAGGCTTCTGCATATTTGTGGTTTTTAAATTTATATAGATCGGCAATTGTATATTGTGGAAGTTCTTTTTCAATATCATCACTAGAATTAATATTGTTTTCTTTTAAATTAGTTGTTAAAATTTGATTAATTTGGTTTAATTCATCTAGGTTTATATTTTCAGGATTACATAATAAATTATATACTTCATCATCATTTTTTATAGAGAATGTTCCATCTGGATTTTTTGAAAATCCAAACATATAATAAAAATACAATATATTTTCATCTACATTATAATTATCTTTATTTGAATATATACCTCCTAATCCTTCTATGTTTCTTTGTGCTTTATTTTCAAGCATTAATTCATATAATTCTTTAATTTCTTGTTCACTCAGATTTATTTTTTCTTTTCCTTTGTAATCATTATCTCTAATGTAGTTTATAAGGAGGTTTCTATTATTTAAGGTTTCTTCGCTTGCATATTCGTCAGAATGGTAATGTCCAGCGTAATTAGGGTCAGTATTATAAAGTCTTCCGGTTAAAGATAGACATAAGTTTTGAACACATTCTTCATAATTACCAGAATAAACTATTACTTTGTAATCATTGAATGCTTCTTTTGGTAGATTATTAATATAGTTTTTGTTTACTAATAGTATTGCTTGTTCACTTAGTTTTATGGAACCATATGTCCATGAGTCACTAGGATTTTTACTTTTAAGTTCATCATTATGCAAATAAAGTGGATCTATTACAACATATTTTGGTTGTTCCCACGAGCCTAGTCCATCTCCTGTTGATTGAACAACATTATTAATTGTGACATGAACTGTATGTCTATGTATTAAAGATTCACATTCTTTTGTAACTCCTTTATAAGATTTGTTTTGATGACCAAATTTATTTCCGTCATAATCAGATAAAATTGTTTTATTGTTAGGGTAAAAATTAGTAACATGTACCATTATCTCATCTGGATTCTCATCAAATTTTATATTTTTTATATTTTTTATTTCTTGATTATTTATAATTATTAGTCCATTTTCGTTTTCACTAATACATTCGGGTAATAAATCTACTTTGCTTTTTAAATCATCTATTTTTTCGGTAAGTTCTGTTTGTTTATTTTTTAATAGTTCATGATTTTCTAATTTTTCTTTTAATTTAATATTTAAATTATCTAATTTTTCTAGCAGTTCTTTTAAATCTTTGTTAGTTTTAATCGGATGAAATACTTTTTTTGATAATTTATTTAATTCATTAAATTTGTTTTGTAATTGGGTTATTTTATCTTTTAATGTGGATATCTCTAAGTCTAATGTACGCATTTGTTCTTTAACATTATTTAATAAATCATTTAATTTGTCTAAGCTTAATTTTTTTTGATATAAATTTTCGTAATCATTAATAATATCTTTTATATTTTTCTTAGTTTGATTCATTTAATCACCTGCATATCTTATTTCTATATTAATTATATCAATTTAATCTATAAATGTCATTATTCTATGTAAATAGTTTGTTTAAAAGCTTGTTTTAATGTATTTCTTTACATATACCTTCTTGTGGTTCATAAAAACAGTGATTTTTGTATCTTCCTTCATATGATTGATTGTACCAAGTGTTTTTACAAGACTCACCAGTTTTGGGAGCGTAAAACCATAGTGCATTAGTTGCTGGATGATAGTATTCACCTTTAAGTACTCGTTTTGCTAAATCTTTTTCTCTAGTTGTTGACTTTGAAAAAAACAAGTTACTTTTAGTTCCAGAAAATTGATTTTTTTGATATATAACATCATATATTGTTCTTACATCTTTAAAATCTAAACAATCCGCTATAGCGCGATTAACAATGACATTTCCAACCATAAGCATTCCTAGTTCACCTTCAGCTAGTGCTTCTGCTCGCATAAGTCTTGCACATAAATCTAATTCTTTTTCTGAATAATTTATTAACATAATTATACCTCATTTAATTATATGTTATTTTTTATATAAATTTACTCATAAATCTTATAGTGATAAGCATAATAATAAATGGTGAATGTTATGAATATAAAAAAAGTTAAAGTTATATCTGTATTTGGAGTGTTTTTAATATCATTTTTATGTCATTTTGCGTATGAATGGTTTCCAAATGTTATATTTTCAATAATATTTCCTGTAAATGAAAGTATATGGGAACATATGAAAATTATAGTTACTTCTTATCTTTTATATGGAATTATTGATTATATGTTATTAAGTAAAAATGGTATTATAAGAAATAATTTTTTATTTCAGTTAGCTTTTGTACCTATTTTAGGTGTTCTTTTTTATCTTATAATTTATTTGCCTATATATAGTTTAATTGGAGAAAATATGGTGGTGTCAATAGGATTATTATTTTTAATTTATATTTTTATGGCAATAATTAGTTATTACTTTTTAATGGAAGAAAATAATAAAGTACTTAAAATAGTTAGTATTCCACTTATAATTATTGTTTATGTTATATTTACTTATTTAACTTATAAACCACCTAAGAATTATATTTTTTATGATACAGTTAAAGAAATATATGGAATACCAGAATAATTTACATTAGTTTACACGTTATTTTGAATAAAGTCTTGTGAAGAGTGAAAAGTGTGTTAAACTAATAATAGGAGGGAGTATGAAAGATATAAGATTTGTACAATATGGTTGCGGTAAGATGAGCGAATATACTATGAGATATGCTATAGAAAATGGTATGACCTTAGTTGGCGCTTATGATATAAATCCCGAGATAGTCGGGAAAGATGCTTCCGTAGTAACCAAGGGAGAATATTTAGGAGTTTCTATTAAAAATGCTAGTTTAGTAGAAGAGGATTTAAGTATTCTTAAACCAGATATATGTATTGTAACTACAATGAGTTTACTAAATGATTGTAAAGATATTTTACTTATTTGTGCTCGTTTAGGAATTAATGCTATTACGACTTGTGAAGAAGCGTTTTATCCAATGAATTCAAATCCTGTTTTGACTAATGAGATCGATACATTAGCTAAAGAAAATAATTGTACTATTACTGGAAGTGGATACCAAGATGCTTTTTGGGGTAATCTAATTTCTACATTATGTGGAGCCACACATAATATTACAAAGATAAAAGGTAGTAGTAGTTATAATGTTGAGGATTATGGAATTGCACTTGCTAAAGCGCATGGGGCTGGTTTAAGTGTTAGTGATTTTGAAAAAAGTGTTGCTAGTGCTGATAATATAAGTGAAGAAGAACGTTTAGAATTAATAAATAAGGGAGAATTTCTTCCATCATATATGTGGAATGTTAATGGTTGGTTATTAGATAAGCTTGGACTTACTTTAAAAAGTCAAGTTCAAAAATGTGTACCTAAAATAGCAGAAGAAGATATTTTTTCTAGTACTTTAGGAATGACAGTAAAAAAAGGTGAATGTACAGGTATGAGTGCGGTAGTAACTACTGAAACTATGGAAGGCATTACCTTAGAAACTGAATGTATTGGTAAAGTTTACAGTAGTTCAGATTATGATAGTAATGAGTGGACTATATATGGAGATGCTGATACGACAATGATTATTAATAGACCTTGTACAGTTGAATTAACTTGCGCGAGTATAGTTAATAGAATACCTGATGTTCTAAATAGTGAACCAGGTTATGTACCTACTAGTAGAATGGGTGAATTAAAAAATTTAAGGAAGAACTAAAAAAGCTCTTCCTTTTTTGTTTTTTATGTAGTATAATACTAATTGATTTAGGGGCATCATATAGTGGTAGTATCTCAGTCTCCAAAACTGATCGCGAGGGTTCGAATCCTTCTGCCCCTGCCATATTGAATAATTTAAAACAATAAGTTCATTGATAAAAATTTTATGTATATTGTTTTTGTTGGGGGAGTATTTTGTGAAAAATAGTAATTATACGATGGATGATATTGCTCAATTCATTGCTGACTATAAAGAAAGTAATATTTACAATTCTAAGGAGTGGATGATTAAGATTCCTATTATTGGTAGTAAATTGTATGAAAGAGTAACTTTAGAAAATATGAAAAGGACTATTTTTGAAAGTGAATATAATAAAGCTAAAAACGGTAGTATTAATCAACAAAATAAATTTATTAGTGAAATGACACCAGTTTTAGATGATTTTTATAATAAGCAAAAAAGAAAAATGAAAGAAAATAAAAAAGTGTATAAAAAGTAATTGGGGGAATATTAATGTCATTATATGAATGCATTAAGTGTTGGGAATATCCTTGTACATGTGGTTATGAATATAAGAAAAGGTATAATAATCCAGAAGAAATGGCTAATTATATTATTAGTATTTTGGGTTATAGATCACAAGAGGAAGTTAACAAAATTATACAAATATTGAATGAAAAAATAAATGAGTGTGATTTTAGTGAAGAACATGTAGTAAAAAGAAAAACTAAAATAAATAGATAATAAGATTTGAAGAATTACAAATTGTTAATTCTTTTTTTTGAACTTAATAAGAAATAAGGTGAGACTATGTATATAGAAAATTTAAGTATGTCATTTGGTTTACAAACAATCTTTGATGATATTACAGTACAATTTAATGATACTGATAAAGTAGGTATAGTGGGAGTAAATGGTGCTGGTAAATCAACATTATTTAATTTAATACTTGGAAAACTGGTTCCTGATAGTGGTAGAATTAAACTAAAAAATAACATTAATATAGGATTCCTCCCACAAGTTATTACAGATGAAATTCCAAGTGATGATATCACAGTATTTGATTATTTACTTTTAGGTAGACCTATTAAAGAATTAAAAGAAAAATTAAATTCTTTATATGAAGAAATTGGTAGTATTACAGATGAAAAATTACTAAACATTAAATATAAAGAAATATCTAAAGTTGAAGATAAATTAACATATTACGATGAATATAATGCTGAAGGAATACTTTTAAAAATAATAAGTGGTATGAATATTAATGATGAATTACTTGATTTAAAATTAAAAAATATTTCTGGTGGACAAAAATCAAAAGTAGCATTTGCAAGACTATTATATTCTAATCCTGAAATACTATTATTAGATGAACCTACAAACCACTTAGATTTAGATACTAAAGATTATATTATAAATTATTTAAAAAAGTATAAAGGTTTAGTACTTGTTATTTCGCATGATGTAGAGTTTTTAAATGAAGTTACTACTAGAACTTTATATGTAGATAAAATAAAGCATAAAGTAGAACTATTTAATGGTAACTATAAAAAATATTTAACTATTAAAGATGAAAGAGATAAGGCTACTTTAAGGTTGCATGAAAAACAAGTTAAAGAAGAAGAAAAACTTAAGAAAATTATTAGTAAATATATAAGAGGTAATGAAAAGAAAGCAAATATAGCTAAAGATAGAATTAAGAAGTTAGAAAGATTACAAAATGAAAAGGTAGAGTTAGAGAAAAAGAATAAGTATGCTAGAATAAAGATGCATATAGATTATCCAAGTTATAGTATACCTATTAAATCAAATAGTCTTACATTTGGTTATACCTTAGATAATCTTTTATATGATAAGTTAACATTTGATATATCTAGGGGAGAAAAATTCTTGATAGTAGGAGAAAATGGTATTGGTAAATCAACACTTTTAAAGTTAATTATGGGAGAATTAAATCCTATTGAAGGAGAAATCTGTGTTGGTGAAAAAACTAATATATCTTATTATGCTCAAGAGCATGAGATACTTGATTTAGATAAGAGTATTTTAAATAATTTTAGTGAGTATAATCTAAGGGATTATGAACTTAGAAAGTTACTAGGTAGTTTCTTGTTTAGTGGTGATGATATTTATAAAAAAGTTAGTGTATTGTCTCCGGGAGAAAGAAGTAGAGTAGCACTTGCCAAAATAAGTTTAGGTGGGGCTAATACAATTCTTTTAGATGAACCTACTAACCATTTAGATCCTATGACACAAATGATAATTGCAGATACTTTTAAAGAATTTGAGGGTACTTTACTTGTTGTATCTCATAATCTGGATTTTGTTGATAATTTAGGAATTAATAGAATGCTTTTACTACCTAGTGGAAGAATTGTTTATTATGATAGAGATATAGTACTTCATTATGAAATGTTAAATGAAAGTGAAGAGTAATTTGTTGTTTTTGATACAAAAATATGATATATTTTATAGTAGATGAGGTGTCTTAAAAATGAAATATAGTATTTTTAATTCAAAAATAAATAAAAAAAGCGATGATTTAAAAAAAGATTATACACCTATTATTATATTAAGTGTTTTAATAATAGTAGTTGTTATAGTGTTTATTATAGTTAGTACTACTAAAAATAATAAGTGTATAAGTTTAGAAGATAGTGCCATGGATTCAGCTTTTCAATATGCTAGTAGTAATGATTTATTACCTAGTAAAAATGGAGAGTCTGTTACAATAAATATTAATAAACTAACTGATACTGAATTTAAAGTTGGTAAAAAGACATGTACTGGAAATGTTAAAATTACTAAAGCTGATGGAGAATATATAAAAACTTTTGATTTGAAAAATTGTTCTTATTGTACTACTGATAAAAGATATAGTATGAGTAATTATACTGAAAAATACCCAGAAGATAAAAAGTTAATAGATGTTGATGTTTCTTTTAATTATTATGAAGTTACAAAAAACTATACAGCTTGGACTAATTGGATTGAAGGTAAATATATAAATACTGAAGAATCTGAATGGGGGGTTAATATGCCTTTAGATGAAGTAAGATGGCCTAAGATTCCAACTCCAGGAGAATTAATTACTTACGAAACAGAAAAGAAAACATACTATAGTTATAGAGATCAAGAATGGAAGTTTTATAGTAATAATAATTCTGATTATTCTGATTTTTCTTCAGAACAACCAACAGGTTATTCAAAAAAAGATATTAATACTGCGATTGAAAGTGATCCTAGTGAGTGGAGTAGTAACTATCCAGAAGTTAAAAGTTATAGAAAAATTAGTTCTTCTATAGCATATAAGTGGTATTATGAGGATGGAGATGGCAATAAAGTATATTATAATAAGGGTAATTATACGCCTTCAATAGAGAATGAGGAAGATAAGGTAAAGTATACAAAAAAAGATAGTGATACTGTAACTATGTATAGATATGTTGATACTCTATGGAGATGGTACAATGGTGTAGAAAGAAAATATTCTAGTTTCTATACTATGCCTTCTAGAACTTATCCATATAAAGACGAGGCTTTAACTACTTTTACTTCTTGGTCAGCTTGGTATGAAACTTCAGCATTGAATGATAGTAATAAAAGTTATAGACAAGAGAAAACTGACATACATCAAAGATATCGTGCTTATTTTATGCTTCATTCAAATGAAGTATTTGATGAATATTTGTCACGTGAAGAGTTTGAAAAGAAAACTGGTAAAAGTATTGATGATATGGAAAAAGATGAGGGTGTTAAAGTTTTAATTAAGTATAACTATAGATATGGAAGATAATGGAGGAAATGTGAAAAAGATTATAATATTATTTTTATTGATTATGTTTAATCCATTTATATTAAAAGCTGAAATTAAGAGTGAAGGATTAATTGAATCATTAAAAAAAGAAAATATTGAAATTAAGTGTCCTAATTATGAGGAAAATGATAAACAGGCAACTATATATTTATTTAAACAATATGGAGAATCAAAAACCCTAAATTTATTAAATTATTTGAATGAAATATGTGAAGAATATGGTCAATTCTTTAAAATAAAAAGTTATGAAATTTATACTAATGAAGATAATAAAGAGTTATTTACTAATACAATAGACTATTTGCAAAGTAGATCTTCAGATGTTCCTTTTATGGTAGTAGGTGATTCTTACTTTATAACTTTTAATGAAAATAATAAGGAAACTTTATTAAAAACATTTTTAAGACTTTATCAAAGTGAAGATAAAGTAGATAAAGTAGAGGAAGTTTTGACTAAATATTATAGAAATGATGCTTTAATAATTGGTTTATTCTTTGGATTTATAATTGCTTTCGTGGGATTAATTGTAATTGCAAAAGTTTATAATAAAGAAAGAAAATAGTATTGTTGAGTTAACAACAATACTATTTTTATAAGTTTGTTAGTATTTCTTCTGATATTTCTTCAGCTTTTTCTCTTAGTTCATTAGTTAAATCTTCAAAATCTTGCATGCCTTTTTTCTTAGTATATTTAATAAGTTTGTCTATTTTTTTAAGTATTTTTTTAGCTTGTCTTTTAGCTTTTTTATAACTATCTAGTTCATCAAGTCTAACTATTTCTAAATCAATCTTTTCTAATTCTTTTTCGATATATTTTTTTATGTCTTCTTTGTCAATTGATTGAGTTTTTTCTAACAAACTATTAATAGAATCTTTAATTTTTTCTCTTGTTTCAGATCCTTTTCTAGGTGCAAATAGAATACCAGCTGCTCCACCTACTAGTGCACCACCTACCATAGCACCAACTATTTTTAAATTTTCCTTTTTCATATTATCACCACTATTATTATATCATGTTTCTAAGAAAAATATTTATTTTTTTTACAATTTTTACAGACATATTTTGTAAATTAGTTGTTTAAATAATCTTTCCATCATTTACTACTATAATTGTTATATTTTCCCGCCATTTAAGAGTATGTATTTTTTCTTTATTTACACCAAATGATAATAGATAACTATCTACACCAAGTGGTAATATATAATTTTTAACTTTACTGTCTATTTTCTCTGTAGTTTGATAATCAAGGTGATCTTAATGATCATGAGATATAAGTAAAATATCAATATCTGGTATGTTTTCAGGATTTATTGGAACTTCACTAAATCTTTTAACACCTACAAAATTGAAAGGAGAAACATAATTTGTTAAAACAGGAACTATAAGTGTATTTTGATAACATTTGAATAAGTATGAAGAGTGACCTAACCAGTTTATAGTGAATTCTCTATCAATTTCGTAACTATTCCATTTAATAGCTTTAATAGTTTTATTTGGTTTGATACTATTACCACCTTCATTTTGTCTACCTGTCATGAGTGTAGTATCTTCTATATTATGAAATTTGTTATTTGAGTAATAGTCTAATTCACTATACTTATTTCTTTTATCTTTATTAGGTATTTTTCCTACTCCAGGATAACAAAACAATACTAATAAAGTTATTATAATTAATATCCCTATTATTAAGTAAAAAAATATTTTAAACACAAGTTTATTTTTCATATTAATACCAAGTTAAATATAGCAAAAAACCTCTTTTAATAAAATAGTTTATCTTGTATAATTATATTAGGGAGAACGATATGAGATATAGAAAAGCAATTTTAATTATACATGGATTTGGAGGAGGAACTTATGATGAAGAATATTTGGCTAATAGATTAGAATTAGTTCATAATTTTGATGTTTATTCTTTTACATTACCAGGACACGATACTAATGCTACTAAGATTAAAATGGAAGATTGGATTAAATCATGTGAAGAACATGTAGAGATGTTAATTAATTTTGGTTATAAAAATATTTATGTAATAGGCCATTCAATGGGTGGAGTAATGAGTGCTTATGTTGCAAGTAAATATAAAGAAATTAAAAAGTTAGTTTTGGCAGCACCCGCATTTCATTATTTAAAAGTTGAAAATGACAATATGAATTTAATTGATTCATTTAAAACTAGTATGGATGTTATTAAAGAGTATTCTGGAGAAGAAGTTATTTCTAGATTTTTAAGGATGCCTGCGAATGCAGTTAAAGAGTTTATTGAATTAGTTAAAACTTATTATCCATGTGTGAGGGATGTATTTACACCAACTCTAATAATTGAAGGAACTAAAGATATAATAGTACCTATGTCTAGTGCTAATTATGTTTATGATAATATTAAGAGTAAAGAAAAATATTTATTAGTAGTGAAGGGTATTAATCATGATATTTTTAGAAGTAAAAGAAGAGAAGAAGTAACAGATTATGTTATTAAATTCTTAAAGAGTAGTAATAAAACAGTTGATAAAAAAATAAATATATAGCCTATACAATTATAAAATTATGACATAACTTATAGTGGTGATATTGGTTATGTTGAGTAATTTAATAAATGTTGATCCAGTTATATTGGCTTTAATTGCGACTACATTTACTTGGTTAATGACACTTTTAGGTGCTAGTATAGTTTTCTTTTTTAAGAAAGTTAATAAGAATGTTATGGATGCAATGCTTGGTATAGCAGCAGGTGTTATGATTGCCGCATCTTTTTGGTCACTTTTAGATCCTGGTATTGAACTTGCAAATGAACTTAATAAAAATTCTGTTTTAATAGCTATATTTGGATTTATGAGTGGTGGGGTTATATTGTTCTTGGGTGATAAAGTATGTGATAAGATACTTAAAAAATCTAAAAGAGTAGATACAGGTAGTTTTAAAAGAAGTTTATTATTAATAGTTAGTATAACATTACATAATATACCAGAAGGTTTAGCAGTAGGTATATCATTTGGTTCTTTAATGTATGGTATGACTGAAAAATTATTGCTGTCTTCATTAGTCTTTGCTTTAGGTATAGGTTTACAGAATTTTCCTGAAGGTAGTGCAGTTAGTTTACCACTCAGAAGAGAAGGGTTTAGTGTTAAAAAAGCTTTCTTTTATGGACAACTTAGTGGAATAGTAGAACCTATAAGTGGAGTAATTGGTGCATTGCTTGTTGTTAAAGTAAGAAACATTTTACCATTCTTTCTATGTTTTGCAGCAGGTGCGATGATATATGTTGTTGTGGAAGAATTAATACCTGAAAGTCAGGCAAATAAATCAAAAAAATTAATGGCATTATTTACATTAGTGGGATTTTCATTCATGATGTGTTTAGATGTATTATTAGGTTAAGTGGCTTTCCACTTTTTTTCTTTATGAAAAGATGATATTATTATATTGGTGATAATATGAAAATTTTAATAACAGGAGCTTCTAGTGGTATTGGTAGAGATATGGCTAGATATTTAAGTAGTAAAGAAAATGAATTAATATTAGTTAGTAGTAATAAAGATAAATTAGAAAGTGTTTCTAAAGCTTTAATTAATTCAAGTGTTTATGTATGTGATTTAAGTAATAATGATAATGTTAATAAACTTTGTGAATATATACTAAAAGAAAAACCTGATTTTGTTATTAATAATGCAGGATTTGGTGCCTTTGGTTTTTATGATGAAATTAGTTTAGATAGAGAAATAGAAATGATTAATGTTAATATAGTTGCTTTACATAAAATAACTAAGACTTGTTTAGAATATATGGATAATGGACACATCTTAAATGTTAGTTCAAGTGCGGGCCTTATGCCTGGAGGACCTATGTTAAATACATACTATGCTACTAAAAATTATGTTAGAAGTTATTCTTTAGGTTTATATAAAGAACTTAAAAAGAAGAATAAAAATATTCATATAAGCATATTATGTCCTGGACCAGTTAATACTAATTTTAATAAAGTAGCAATTGGAACATTTAGTATAAAAGGGTTAAGCAGTGAATATGTTGCTAAGTATGCTATTGATAAATGTTTAAAGAATAAATTAATTATAGTACCAGGCTTTAAAGTAAAATTAGGTGTATTCTTTAGTAGATTTTTACCAACTAAATTAGTACTTTCTATATTATTTAAAATACAACATAGAAAAGTGTCTTAAAATTTAGTATAATAATATATGGGTGAATGATATGGGAGATAGAAGAGATGCTAAATTAGTTAAAAATGTAGATGCTATGCATAAAATAATGATACATTTAAAACCAAATAGATGTGATAGTGATGTATATATTAATCAAAAGATGGATGTTACGGAATTAGTTAAATATATTGAAGATAAGAAAAAGAATGATAATGATTTGACTTATTTTCATGCGTTTGTAACATTAATAGGGAAGACTATATATAATAGACCACTTTTAAATAGATTTGTTATTAATAAGGCTCATTATGATAAGAAAGATGTTTCTATTGGATTTGTTGCTAAAGTTAATTATGAAGATGAAGCTAAAGAAATGATGAGTTTAATTTTAATAGATAAGAATGATAATTTAGACAGTTTAAAGAAGAAGTTTAAAAAGTCAGTAAGTAGAATTAGAAAAGATGAGGAACAAAGTACTAATAGTATAGTTAGTATAGTTGGTAAGTTACCTAAATTTATATTGGGTATTGTTATAGGTATAATAAAATTTATGGATAGACATGATTTATTACCTAAAAGTTTTACTGATGAGAATATATATTATAGTTCTGTTATTGTTTCTAATTTAGGTAGTATTAAAAGTAGTGCAATATATCATAATCTTACAGACTTTGGTACTAATTCTATTTTATGTACTATTGGAGAAATTAAAGATGAACTAGTACTTAGGAATGGTAAACAAGAAGTTAGAAAAATGTGTGAATTTGGAATTAATATAGATGAGAGAATAGCTGATGGTGTATACTTTATTAAATCAGTTAAATTAATGCAGGATATACTAAATGATCCTAAATTATTAGAGGAGAAAGTGAGTGATAAGATAAGTGAAACTACAAAATACAAATATTAAGCCTTGGGTTGATTTTTATGATAAGGGTGTACCTAAAACATTTAAATATCCTAATAAAATGTTATGGGAGTTTATGTTAGAAAATATTGATAAATATCCTAATAGTCCGGCATATGAATATTATGGGACTAAAGTATCTTTTAAAAAGTTTAAATTAGAAATAGAAGAAGCAGCCAGAGGACTAAAAGAATTAGGTGTTAAAAAAGATGATATAGTTACTATTATTTCACCTAACATTCCTGAAGCAATTATATTATTTTATGCTGTTAATATGGTTGGTGCTGTTTCTAATATGATTCATCCTTTAAGTGCTGTTAAAGAAATAGAAAATTATTTATGTATGACTAATAGTAAATATGTTTTTACAATAGATGTTACATTAGATAAAGTTCTTGAAATTAGAAGTAATACTTTTATTGATAAAATAGTTGTAATGAGTCCAAGTAATAAGATGAATAAGATAGTTAAAACTGTTTATAATTTAACACAAAAGAAAGTAAAAGTACCTTACGAAAAAGATTTTATTATAAGTTGGAATGACTTTATTGATTTTGGTTATTTATATGATGGAAAATTCATTTACAAAAGAGATACTGATGATCCAGCTGTAATAATGTTTAGTGGTGGAACTAGTGGTAAACCTAAAGGTATTATTTTATCTAATAAGAATTTTAATGCACCTACCATGCAAACAGGTAGTATGATTGAACCAGCTGGACCAGGAGATTCTATATTAACCATTATGCCTGTATTTCATGCTTTTGGTTTAGATGTATGTATTCATACTCCACTTAGTAAGGGTGTTAAGTGTACTCTTATACCTATATTTAATTATAAGAAATTTGCTAGATTAATTAAACAATATAAACCTAATTTTGTTGTGGGAGTACCTTCACTTTTGGAAACTATGATTAATGATGAAAGTATTAAAGATATGGATTTATCATTTGTTAAAGATATTATTGTTGGTGGTGATGTATTAACAGACCAACTTAAAAAAAGTGTTGATAAGTTTATGAAAAGTCATGGCTCTAATGCAACCGCGAGGGTAGGATATGGTCTTACTGAAGGAAGTGGACCTAGTACATTAATGCCTAGAAAAATACAACCTAAAGAAAGCATTGGGATACCATGTCAAGATATGAATTATAGAATTATTAATCCAGAAACTTTAGAAGTGTTGGATGCTAATGAAGTTGGAGAAATTATAATTAATGGTCCAAATGTAATGATTGGTTATTTAAATGACCCTGAAGAAAATAAAAAAGTATTTTTGAAAGATAAAAAGAATTTATGGCTTAGAACTGGGGATATGGGTAAAATGGATGAAAATGGTTTTGTTTATTTTAGTCAAAGATTAAAAAGAATTATTGTATCATCTGGTTATAATGTTTATCCTAGTCAAATAGAAAGTGTTATTAGTAAACATCCTTTGGTAAAAGAAGTGTGTGTTGTATCTAAACCACATCCTTATAAAATGTATGTTGCTAAGGCATTTATTACTTTAAATAAAGATGTGATTTTTAAAGATAAAGTTAAAAAAGAAATTAAGGATTTATGTAGAGAATATTTACCTAAATATAGTTTACCTTATGAATATGAATTTAGAGATGAATTACCTAGAACTAATATAGGTAAAATCGCTTACAAGACTCTTGAAGAAGAAGAGAAAAATAAAGAATTAAAAAAAGATGTTTAATTTCAGTAGACTTTAATGTTTGACTAAAAATTTAATTATATTAAAAAAGGTTTAGGAATTAAATCCTAAACTTTTAATTTATATCAATGTATTTTTTACCATTTTCTTTGTTTTCTTTTGGAACTACGATATGTAAAATTCCATCTTCAAACTTAGCATTTATTTCTTCTGTATTTACATCTCCGATATAAAAGCTTCTTTTACATGAACCATAAAATCTTTCTTTTTTAATGTAATGTTTATCTTTTTCATCATTATTTTCTTTTCTAGTTGCTTCTATAGTAAGGTAACCATTATTAACTGACATTTTAATGTCTTTTTTGTTAAATCCTGGTGCTTCTACAAGAATATTACATTTTCCTTCTTTCTCGTAAATATCACAATTCATGTTCATAACTTTTTTATCTGAGTCAAGATCATCAAAGAAATCATCTAAATAAAATCTTCCTGGTAATAAACTCATAATATCATCTCCTTACATTGTTAATAATACCACTTTTATTAGCACTTGTCAACAAAGAGTGCTAATGTTTTTAAAATTTTATTATTAACATTTATATTATATGTAAAATCTCTAAAATTATATTAACAATATTTTCTATTGTAATTTTAATAAATAAGTTAATCATAATAATGAGGTGATAAAAAATGAATGAAGTACCTAATATTATTTCAACCAAAGATTTATCTTATATAAAAGATATAATGAACTGGGAGTTTGTATTAGTAAAAAAAGCTAATCATTTTGAAGATTTGGTAAATGATAAAGAAATTAAATCATTTATAAAAAAGATTAGTAAAAAACATAAAGAACATTATGAAAAATTGTTAGAAATTTTAGAATAGGAGAGATTTATGTCA
Organism: uncultured Bacilli bacterium; assembly: GCA_934096405.1. Lineage (GTDB taxonomy): Bacteria > Bacillota_I > Bacilli_A > RF39 > UBA660 > CAKOLN01. The sequence continues at coordinate 12,951 of CAKOLW010000001.1, read as the reverse complement.
AAGATTAAAAATGAAAAAGTAGAAGTAGAAAATAGTATAGAATTAAATGATCAAGATATTCTTAATGATATATTGGAGACAGAAAAGAATATGAGTAATAATTTAAGTATTGCTTTAAACGAAATGAGTAATAAAGTGTTATTTAAGGAAATTTTTGATATTTTTAAAGATACAAAGGAACTAGCTAGAGAAGCGTACTGTATTGCTTTTCAAAATGGTTGGTATACTTTAGAAACTGCTGAAGAAAATAAAATATGTCAAGCATATAAAGAATATAATGATAAGTTAAGTCAACTTTAGTTTGGGTGATGATGTGAAAAAAAGTCATCGATTTCATCAAGTTTAGATTTAACATTATTTATAGCATTAGAAAGCATATCAGGACTAATTTCTTTTATAATTTCTCTAGTGCATTCTATATTATATAAAAGTGGGCTGTAAGCTCCTTTTATTTTGGAAGAATTAATATTTAAAGTGTTCTTTTGAACTCTTCTTTCTATAACAGCTTGACTCGAAGCATTAGTGATTAGTGTTTGTGCAATAAGCATTAACCAGTTTCCAATAGCATTTTGTTCAGAAGTATTATAATCATCTATTAAAAGATATGCGATTAGTACACATATTGCAGTAGATACTTTAGGATTTAAATCAAATAAATCTTCCATTTAATCACACTCTTTCATATAATTTTATTCTTTTATCAGTTTATTTATTATTTATTGTATGATATACTTAATTAGTAATGGAGGTAAAATTATGGAATTAAAAGGAAGTAAAACAGAACAAAATTTAATGACAGCTTTTGCTGGAGAAAGTCAAGCTAGAAATAAATATACATTTTATGCTAGTCAAGCTAAGAAAGATGGTTTTGAACAAATAGCATCTATTTTCGAGGAAACAGCTAATAATGAAAAAGAACATGCTAAGTTATGGTTTAAAGCTTTACATGATGGTAAAGTACCTAGTACTAGTGAAAACTTAAAAGATGCTGCTAGTGGAGAAAATTATGAATGGACTAGTATGTATAAAGAATTTGCAGAAACTGCTAGAGAAGAAGGATTTAATGAAATTGCTGATTTATTTGAAGGAGTGGGCGCAATAGAAAAAGAACATGAAGAAAGATATTTAACTCTTTTAAATAGTGTTGAAGAAGATATGGTTTTCAAAAATGAAGAGGAGACTATTTGGATTTGTAGAAATTGTGGTCATGTTTATAGAAGTAAAGAAGCATTAGAAGTTTGTCCTATTTGTAAACATGGAAAGGCTTATCAAGAAAGAAGAGCAAATAATTATTAAAAATTAAACTCAGATTTAATCTGAGTTTTTCAATACATAATAAAAGCCCGGAATACCGAGCTTTGCGTGTGTTGAACACATTTGTGAATATTTATTCCCTGTCGGGAACAACTTAATAATACTACATTTTTGATGATTTGTAAATACTTTTTTTAAAAAAAGCAAGGCTTTTTGTTAGGTTGTATATAAAAAAACCTCATTTCTGAGATTTATTACTCAAGATGGCGCCCGTTGCAGGACTCGAACCTGCGACCTAACGGTTAACAGCCGTGCGCTCTACCGACTGAGCTAAACGGGCAATTTGCTTTGAACATTTATAATTTTATAATATATCTTATGCAAAGTCAATACTAAAATGAAAAAAATTTAAATATGGTATTTATTGCTTATTATTTAATATTATGTTAACATAAAGTTAGATTAAGGAGTGTGGTTGTGTGAAAAGAATAGGTGTAATTACTTTGGGTTCATTATGTGTTTGTATGTTTACTTTTATTATACTTTTATATAAAAAAAATAATAAATTACAAAATGAAGTAAATGATTTAAAGAAAAATGAAAACTTAGTTATTGAAGATAAAGGTTTTGTTAAAGAATGTACCTATACAGAAACATTCCAATTTGTAGATTATTATAATTATGATGGAATTAATAAAAGCAATGTAGATTATTATATAATACTTGATAAATGGTTAAATAAAGAACCTATTAGAATTGAGAGAATTAATTCAAATATATTTGATGTAGATTTTATTAATGGTAATAACTATGAAATAACTTATAATATCAGGGTTAGCTATGATGGAGAAACAAATTTATTTACTGAAAATAAAGAAATAGTTAATATTAAATCTACTTTAAAAGAAGGTATGGATCAAATACAAGAAACTTGTAAGTTTTAATTAAAAAGGAGTTTTACCACATATTGGTATAAACTCCTTCTTTTTCATATACTTCATCCATTGTATTTATAAATCCATATAAGTTATATAATTGATATCCGTTTTTTGCAAATTCTTTTATTACGACACCACCTACAAGGCTTTCTGCTATGTAGATATTTTCATCATCAATTCCTGCGATAATAGCAATGTGTCCATCTCTACCAATTAAATCTCCAACTTTGTATGAACCATTGTAAATAAAATCTTTGGTTAATTCATGTTTAATTCCTAAATCACCAATGTCATCATCTCTGTATGTATCACCTGCACCTGAATCTCCTACATCAAAGCCTGCATTGTATAAAGTCCATGTTACAAAACCACTGCAGTCTAGTCCATTTGGATACTTTTGATAAGGAACAAAACCATATTCATCTTGATAATTCATTAATGGACAACCCCATATAGCTGGGCCAGAAAATGTAGCCTTTATTGTCGAAAATTTTTCTTCACTTAAATACATACCTTTTTTATAGTATCTTCCTTCACCATCTACATAGTTTTTTCCATCATAATTATTAAGTCTTCCGTTTTCAAAAAAATATGGTACTTTATAAGGAAATTCTAAAACTATAAATCTTGCTGCTGCAACTACTGCACCTCTTGTTTTATAACCTGCTTGATTAATTTTATATTCTAATATTTTATCTATCATTTCTGCTTGTGTATTATTATATATTTTGCATGGTAATTTTGTTTTATTGTTCTCTTGACTTGCTTTTTTATATAAATCAGTTACTATAACATTAACTTTTTTTTCTATATTCGAACTTGTTTTAACGATTATTTCTGTTTTTCCATTTCCAGTTGGTGTGACTACACCATCTTCCACAGTTGCTATTTCAGGGTTAGTACTTTCATAGCTAATTCTTTCATCTACTTCTCCAATTGACGTAATTTCACTTTTTATTGTATATGTTTCGCCAAGTGTTAGATAAATCAAATCAGTATTTAAAGTTAAATCTATTATTTTGTTTATTTTTACATTGTTAGTTTTAAATTTTGTTATTTTGTTGTGTTTATCTTTAATAAATAAATAGTAACTTCCTGAATTTACATTGAATGTACATTTATTATCATAACTTTTAATCCATTTTGTATCCTTACTTGTTTCCTCTTTATTTTCAATTGCGCATGTAACTGGCATTTGAAATGGATTATGTATGTACATTGTTATAGTTTTTGTGTTATCTCCATTTATTTTCTCACTTATTTCAACATTATTTATTTTTGGTGTTCCAAATATTATTATAAATATAGTAATTATTAGTAAAAATATTATAGGTAATAATGATAAAATTGCTCTTTTAATTTTATTGTCTTTGACTGTTCTTTCATTTAGTCTATAAATTGTTTCTTTATTTTTATCACTAATAGTATTTGGAATGATATCAATATTTTTTATTGGAAATGGCTCATTAATTTGATTTATTTTAGGTTTTTCAATATTAATATCTGGGTTATTAAGTTGAAAATTTCCTTTATTTTTTCTATATTTTCTTTTTTTGCTCATTTTTAACACCCTTAATTCTAATAGTATTATATCAGAAAACTTTTTATTTTTGTAAATAAATTATAAAATTGTTAGGAAATTTTTAATATTTATATTATAATGTTAATAGGTGATACAATATTATGGATAAAGATATGGAAATATTAGATTTAGATAGTAATGATGATAACCAAGAAATTAATAAGAAATTTAGTGTTTTAGAAACTTATGGTGAAAATTTAAAAACTAAAACCTATGTTACTAATCCCGCGATAGGGAGAGATAAAGAAATTAAAGATACTTTACTTATTTTATTAACCCCTGAGAAGAGTGCTATTTTAGTTGGTAAACCTGGTATTGGTAAAACAGCTATTGTAGAAGGTATAGGTTATAGAATGCAAAGAGGTGAAGTGCCTGAGGCGTTAGAGAATTATGATTTAATTAAAGTTAATGTTTCAAGTTTACTTGGTAATGTACAGAGTGAAAATGGTGTTGTAGAAAATAAACTTCAAATATTAGTTGATGAATTGAAGCACAAAGAAAATATAATTTTGTTTATAGATGAGGTACATTTGTTAGTAAGTAGAAATACGTCAAATTTAAATGTTGATTTTGCTAATATGTTAAAACCTGGGCTTGATAGAGGCACTATTAAAATGATTGGTGCAACTACCACTGAAGAGTATGATGCTTATGTAATAAGAGATCGTGCGTTTTTAAGAAGGTTTCAGAAGGTTGAAGTTGCAGAACCCACTCAAAAAGAAACAGTTGCTATATTGATGGGGACATATCCTAAAATTGAAAAGCAAACTGGAGTACATATGAAATATACTGATTATCAAAAGGAAAGAATATTTGAATTTTTGGTAGATTATACTAATGAATATAGGAGAATATATGAAATTGGTAATAGGTATCCAGATATAGCATTAGCTCTTCTTGGTAACGCTTATAGTAATGCCGTATTTGAGAATACAGATACTTTAAATATACATCATATTTATTATGCAATTAAGAATACTAAGAGTGTGTATGAAGATGCTAAAAAGAAAAGCATAATAGAATTTAAAGAAAAATTTAAAGATATTATTGAAGATGAAAAAGCAGTTTTGGACTAATTTTTCATTTTTTTTAAAGAAATTTTTTGATTCAAAATTAAAAATTGAAATCTCAATATTTAAAAACAAGTGGACAAATGTACTTTATATATTCACAATCTTAATAAAAAGTTATTTTAAAATTAATAATTGACTAATCAAAATTTAAATTTAGGTCTGTTTGACAGGCTATTTGTTTTGTGATAAGTTGAATGTGAAAGGAGAAATAACTTTAGATAAGTTATATATAAATATGAAAAATGTTGTTGAACTTACAAATGTGAATAAGAGAATAAATGGGAAAGATATTTTATGTGATGTTAATATAAAATTGGAGAAAGGTAAAATATATGGATTAGTGGGTGCTAATGGAAGTGGTAAAAGCACTTTAATTAAAAGTATCATTGGTTTGTATAAAACTCAAGGAAAGGTAATAATTAATGGTTATGATATTAGAAAAGATTATAAGAATATAATTGGTAAAATTGGTGTAATTGTAGATTATGTTAGTTTTTATGAATACTTGAGTGCTTACGAAAATTTAAGGTATTTTGCTTATTTGTATGAAGTACCTTTTGAAAGAGTTAAAGAAGTTATGAAAATAGTAAAGCTTGATATGTTTGATAAAAAAATTGTTAAACATTATTCTTTAGGTATGAAACAAAGATTAGGTCTTGCTATTTCTTTATTAAGAGATCCTGAAATATTAATATTGGATGAACCCATGAATGGATTAGATCCTAAAGGCATTCAGGAATTAAGAAATTTATTACTTGATTTTGATGATAAAACTATAATTATTTCTTCTCATTTAATTAGTGAAATTGAAAAGATTGTAGATGAAGTTGTATTTATAAATAATCATAAAGTGATTACCAAAAAATTAGATAATAATTCTATAAGAAAACATATTAAGTTAAAGGTTAATAATCATAATGTATTAAAAAATATTTCACCTTCTTTATGTGAATCGGAAAGTGTTTATATGTCTGATGAAGAAGTGGCATCTTTAAATGAAAAGCTAGTTAAAAATAATGTTAAAGTCTATAGAATAGAAGAAGATAATAGTTTAGAAAAGACATTGTTAAAAATGATGGGTGGTGAAAATGATGAGTAACTTAATTAAAGCAGATTTGTTTAAAGAAACTAAGAAACGCGGTTTTAAAGTAATTTTATTTATGATAGTTTTTGTCTCATTTATTTCCGTGTTAATATTAAATAAGGTATATAAGGTAAAGGAAGATGAGTTTATTAGATATGATTTATATACTAAAGAAGAATACAAAACAATAAATAAATATGGTAATTATGAAAAATATAAAAAATCTTATAAAAGCTATAAACAAATTGTAAATAATGGTGACAAAATAAATGTTAATAAGTCTAAAGTTATTAACATTCTTGAATATAAAAATAATTTTTTATATTTTATAGGAGTAATAGTTGTTTTCTTTTCTTTTAATAGTTTGTCATATGACTATAATAAAGGAACTTTAAAGTATATTGTGTTAAATAAGAATGGAAGAAATAAATTATTGTTGTCTAAGATACTTTCACAAATTATTTTAAGTTTAATGTTAATTGGTTTATTTTCAATTTCATATTTATTATTTAATATTTTAAAATTTAATGTTAATTTACTTAATTATTACAAATATATTTACATATTTACTAAATTTATCAAATTGCCTTATTTACTTTATTATTTTCTTTCATCATTCGTATTTATATTCCCATATATATTTATTATAATAACAACATATTTATTAACAATTGTTTTTAAGGGAAACACTATATCATTAGTAATTAACAATTTAATTTATTTATTTTCACTTATAATAAGTCAATTTTTATTTGCTTCAGGATTTAGTTTAGTTAAGTTTACTTTTATGCCTTACTTAGACTTTACATATTTAAATAATTTTGTTGATAGAAGTGTAAATAATTTAATTTTTAATACTAATATTTGTTATGAAACTTCTATATTATTTTTAATAATTTACTCTTTTATATTTTTGTTAATAGAGTTATTAATTTTTAAAAATAGAGATATACAATAAAAAAGAAACAACTTGTGTTTCTAATTTATACCTTCATTTTTATAGTATTCTAGTAGTTCTTTAAATCTATTATAATGAACTACTTCTCTTTGTCTTAGGAAACTTAAAGGCGCTAGTAAATCTGGATCACTTGTTAGGTCCATTAAGTTTTCATATGTTGCTCTTGCTTTTTCTTCAGCGGCCATGTTTTCTGCTAAATCAACAATTGGGTTGCCTGTACTTGCAATGTAAGCAGTTGTAAAAGGTATCCCATTTTGATCCATTGGGAATATTCCTTTCTTATGTGAAGTATAGTATCCTTCTAGACCTGCACTCTTTAATTCATCTAAAGTGGCATCCTTTATTAATTGTCTTACCATAGTAGATATCATTTCAACATGTCCTAGTTCTTCAGTACCTATATCAGATAATAAAGCACGTCCGTATTCATCTGGCATAGTGAATCTTTGACATAAATATCTTAGTGAAGCTCCCAGCTCGCCATCAGGTCCACCCAACTGAGCATTTAATAATTTAGCCATTTTTAAGTCTTTCTTTTTAATATTAATAGGATACTCTAACATTTTTTCGTATTTAAACATTAATTATTCCCTCCCTCATTCATCCATGGCCAAGGATTTTTAGTCCATTTATATGAATCATAGTATAAAGTATCTGTCATACATAAAGGACCATAGTTTTTCTCATAAGTATCTTTATAATTTTTTAATTCTTTAACTGTGCTTTTGAACTCATTGTATAGTTCGTTATCATTAGGATGTATATCTAAATATATATTTAAATCGATCACTTTAAAAGTTAATTCTTGAATTTTTAAAAGTAAATCATCCCTTTCTCCTTTAACAACAACCTTATAAACATAATTTTTATAAGGAACATATTCTTCTTTTACCATATTACCTTTATTAAATCCTTCAGTCGTACTAAATAATGATCTTTTTGTATGTCTAAAGTTATTAATATTTATGTTTTTTACGTATGTATTAAAATCATTGTCCCATTTTTTTTCATTCTTATTTGTTAAACTATATTCATTATAATTATTTTCTTCATCCTTAACATTATAATTTACGAGATTTTCTCTCTCATCATAATACATTAAAATTCCTCCCTTACGCTTATATACTATGTGCAATTTTAATTAAGAACCGGGCGTAAATAATATATTATTAAAAAAAATGTAAATTATGCGTTTAACTATTGAATATAAATTCAAACTAATGATACAATGAAAGAGGTGATAAGAGTTATGACATATAAATTTACATCTAATTCTGATATGGATACAATAGAATTAGCACAAAATATTGAAAGTGAGAAATTTCCTAATATGGTTATATGCCTTGTAGGAGATTTAGGTAGTGGTAAAACTTTATTTACTAAGGCCTTTGCAAAAAGCATGGCAATTAATGATAACATTACTAGTCCAACTTTTAACATAATTAAGGAATATGATGGTGAAATGAAATTATATCATATGGATGTCTATAGACTTAGTGAAGTTAAAGAGGATTTAGGAATACCTGAATATTTTAAAAGAAAAGGTGTTACTATTATTGAATGGGCTGATTTAATTGAAGACATATTACCTAAGAAGAGATTAGACATTACAATTAAGATAGTTGATGAAAATAAGAGAGTTTTCATGATTACTCCTCATGGAGAAAAATATGAAGATTTATGTGAAAGAGTATTATAAAAAAATTAATAAACAGGACCTCCTAGTGCCTGTTTATTTTTATTTTAAAGTGCTACAATTGTATTTGTGGGTAGGTGTTATAAAGTGGTTAATTTTATAATGGTAGAAGATAATAAGTTTCATATTAATAGAACAAAGGAAATAATTGTTAACTATATGATGAAAAATAGTATCTTGTTTGATATTAAGGTTTTTAATAGTTTTAGTGATAAATTGAAAGATGAAATAGAAAATCACGATGAAAACCATGTATATATTTTAGATTATGAATTACCTGATTGTACTGCCATAGATATTGCTAGACTTATTAGAACTTGTGATTGGTGTAGTCCTATAATTATATTTACTGTTAATAGTGGATTAGCTTTTGATTCTTTTAAACAGAGATTACAAATATTAGATTTTGTTGATAAAAGGGTAGAAGCAGAAAAGAATTTGGATGAATTATTTGATATTTGTTTATCTCAATTAAACATAAGAAAAACTTTAAAATTTAGAATTGGTAGAAATCATTATAGTATTGATTATGATAAAATTAAATATATTTATAGGGATACTATGGATAGAAAAAGTATAGTAGTTACTGATACAGATGAGTATTGTGTAAATAAAACATTAATACAATTATTAGTAAGTTTAGATGATAAAAGATTTATGTTTACCCATAGTTCTTGTGTTTGTAATATGGATAAAGTGGTAACATTTAATTGGAAGGAAAGTATGCTTACTTTATCTGATGGTGAAGAAATATTCTATTTATCTAAATCACATAAAGAAGATTTAGAGCCTTTCTTTAAGGCTATAGAAGCTAGAAATAGAAAAAAGAAAAAATTAGAAGAGGAACGTAAAATGTATTCTTAGTGTTTTCTCTTTTTTTTAATTATTTTTCGTAGTATAATACGTCTAGGAGTGATTTTTATGTATACATTATTTTTAAGTACTCATTCACATTTAATAACGGTAGGTTTAGTATGTGATGAAAAAACTATAGTTAAGACTCAAGAAAGTGAAGCGTCACATGCGGTTTATTTAGTTCCGATGATAGAAAGTATTTTAAAAGAAAATAGTTTGTCAGTTAAAAATATTAAAGATATAGTTTGTATTAATGGTCCAGGTAGTTTTACTGGTCTTAGAATAGGACTTAGTGTTGGAAAGACTATGGCTTATGCACTTAATGTACCTATTTATTTGATTAGTAGTTTAACTAGTTATTTAGTAAGTGATGATAGTTTATGTGATAAAATATGTATACTAGAAGAAAGTAAAGGATACTATATTAGTATATTTGATAAAGATAATAATGTATTAAAAGATGAATGTTTTGTTGATGATATAGATTCATATAAAAATATTTATAGAGTTAAAGAAGAATTAAATGTTAAAAAAGTCGTGGATTATGCTAAGAAAAGTGATAATGTTAATCCACATTTAGTTAGAGCTAATTATGTAAAAACTATTGAGGCTGAAAGATGATTAGTGTTGAAGAAAATAATTTTAAAAAGAAATTTTATATTAATGATGTGGGCTTTGTAGTTATAGAAGATACTTTAGATACTATTAATATAATAGATGTTTATGTGAATGATGAATGTCGTAATAAAGGATATGCTTCTAAGATATTAGAATTTATATTTGATTATTATAAAGATAGGAATGTTAGATATATGTTAGAAGTAAAAGTAGATAATTTATATGCTATAAAGTTATATGAGAAGTTCGATTTTAAAGTCATTCATACAAGAAAGGGTTATTATAATGGGGTTGATGCTCTTATTATGGAAAGGAAGTAATTATGAAAGATGTTTATATTTTAGCAATAGAGAGCAGTTGTGATGAAACTAGTTGTTCAATTGTTAAAAATGGTTGCGAAGATATAGCAACTACTATTAATACTCAGATAGATATTCATAAATTATATGGAGGAGTAGTACCGGAGATAGCAAGCAGATTACATTTAGAAAATATTACATTGGTAATTGATGAAACACTTAAAAAAGCTAATATGGGTGTGAGTGATGTTGATGCGATTGCAGTTACCTATAGTCCTGGGTTACTTGGAAGTTTATTAGTAGGATTAGAAAGTGCTAAAGCTTTAAGTTTAGTTTATAATAAACCACTAATAAAAGTTAATCATATGCTTGGACATATAGTGGCAAATAATATTGGACATACTTTAGAATACCCTTTAATATCATTGATTATAAGTGGGGGACACACAGATTTAATTCTTATGGAAGATGAGAAAAGTTTTAAATATATAGGTTCAACATTAGATGACGCAGTAGGAGAATGTTTTGACAAAGTTGCTAGAATATTAGATATGCCTTATCCTGGTGGACCGAATGTTGAAAAATTAGCTTTAAGTGGTAAAGACACTTATCCAATGCCAGATATCTTAAGTGATGATGAATATAACTTTAGTTTTAGTGGAATAAAAAGTCATGTTAATAATTTAGTTCATAATGCTAAACAAAGAGGAGAAACTATTAGAAAAGAAGATATTGCATGTTCATTTCAAAATAAAGTTGCTAGTACTTTAGTAAATAAATCTTTGAATGCTTTAAGGGATTATAACGTGAAAAACTTTTGTGTTGCTGGTGGTGTTTCTAGTAATACATTTATAAGAAATGCTTTAACTAAGATGTGTGAAAATAACGGAATAAAGATATTTATACCTGATAAAAAGTATTGTACTGATAATGCTACGATGATAGGCGCGGCTGGATATTTACTTTATAAAAATAATAAATTTTGTGACTATAGTGTAAATGCTAGTAGTCATGAAGAATTAGATGTAAATGATTTAAAATAGTTTAAATACTATTTTTTCTTTTGGAATAAAAATAGACTATAGAAAATCGAGATAGTAAAAGTCTGAAAATCGAGATAGTAAAACTCTGAAAATTGAAACAGTAAAAGTCTGAAAAATGAGATAGTAGATATTGCGAAATTAGAAAAATTAGTGTATAATGTTAATAGAGGTGTCGAATGATTAATAATAATATAGAGTATAAAACTAGGTTGATTGATGAAAAAGTTGAAAAGTATTTAAAAATTTTTGGAGCTATTAGTATTGAGGGTCCAAAGTGGTGTGGTAAGACTAGGACTGCTGAAAGGCATGCTAATTCTGCTGTGTATTTAGATGATTCAACTGAAAATTTTGATTCCAGAAATAAAGCTAAAATGGATGTGTCTTTAATTTTAAATGAAGAACCACCTGAGTTAATTGATGAATGGGGAGAAGTTCCTGAAATATGGGATGCAGTTAGACACAATTGTGATAAAGATGGACAAAAAGGTAAATACATTTTAACTGAGTCAACAACTTTGAGAAAAAAAGAAGATGAAGAAAAAATACATCATTCTGGAGCAGGAAGAATTGATAAAATGAAAATGTATTCAATGAGTTTATATGAGTCTGGTGAATCTTCTGGTAAAGCGTCTATTATTGATATGTTTAATGGTACACAAAAAAATTATAATGATAAAAAATATTCATATGAAGAAATTGCTCAATTAATTGTAAGGGGAGGATGGCCTGGCAATTTAAATATTCCAGATAAAAGCGAGCATATTTTACCAAGAAGTTATTTAAAAGCCTTACTTGATAATGATATAAACAAAGATGGTGTGGAGAGAGATAGAACTAAAATGGAAATGTTATTGAAGTCTCTTGCTAGAAATGAAAGTACTGTTTGTACTAATAAAAAAATAATAAATGATATGATGGAAGATAGTAATGATTATATTAAAACTAATACTACAGTAAGTGATTATTTAAGTGTTTTAAATAAACTAAATATATTAGCAAATGATCCGGCATATTCTTCAAATATAAGATCTTCTGTAAGTATAGGGAAAAATCCTAAGAGACATTTTGTCGATCCATCTTTAGCTTGTGCAGTACTTGGTTTAACTAAAGAAAAATTAATGAATGATACTTTAACTTATGGGTTTATGTTTGAATCATTGGTTGAAAGAGATTTAAGAATATATATGGATTACTTAGATGGTAAACTTTATCATTATAGAGATAATAAAACTGGGCACGAAGTGGATGCAATAGTTGAACTTCCAGATGGTGAATACGGAATTATAGAAATTAAATTAAGTTCTAATGGAATAGAAGATGCAAAAATTTCATTAAATAAATTTGAAAATCAAGCAATTAAAAAGCCTGAATTTAAATGTGTAATAGTTGGGTTATGGGATGCAGTTGTAAAGGATCCTGAGACAAATATTTATATTGTACCTATAACAAGTTTAAGACCATAAATTAAGTTTTGTAAATAGTTTAAATACTATTTCTTTTTTTTAATACTTTTGTTATAATTTATTTAGTAAACTAAAGGGGAATGATTAA